>NZ_RJTZ01000101.1:0-10968 GCF_024343515.1 Aquitalea sp. S1-19
CAGGGAATCGGGAACCGGGGTGTTGACGTGATTTTGGCTTATCCGAAAACTGAAATCCGAGTCCCGAGTCCCGAGTCCCGAGTCCCGAGTCCCGAGTCCCGAGTCCCGAGTCCCGAGTCCCGATTCCCGATTCCCGATTCCCGATTCCCGATTCCCGATTCCCGAGTCTCATTCCCGCGTGCAACTTTCCCCGGTGCGCAGCTATCATAGCCGGATGATGAAAAAGACTCTGCTGTGCTCAACTCTCATGTTTGCCATCGCTTTTACGCCGGCGCTGGCGGCTCCGCTGCCTGATCTTGGCAATGTGGGGGAGGAGGCCTTGTCGCAGGCGGACGAGGCGCGGATAGGGCGCGAGATTTTGAGCCAGATTCGCGATGCGGGGGATGTGGTGCAGGATGCCGAGGTGAATGCCTATCTCGCCCGTCTGGGCAAGCGCATCACCTCTGCGGCCGCGACCGGCAACGACTTTACCTTTTTTGCCGTAGACGACAACTCCATCAACGCTTTTGCCATGCCTGGCGGCGTGATCGGTGTGCATACCGGCCTGTTGCTGGCGGCGCAAAGCGAGGGCGAGCTGGCTTCGGTGCTGTCGCACGAGGTCGCGCATGTGACCCAGCGCCATCTGGCGCGTATGCGCGAAACCTCGACCCATAGCCAGCTATGGATACTGGCGGCGGTGCTGGCCGGTGTGCTGGCTTCTCGTTCGGGCAATTCGGATGCGACCTTCGGTGCGCTGAATGCCGGCATGGGCATGGCCGCACAAACCCAGCTGGCCTATAGCCGCGATTTCGAGCGCGAAGCCGACCGCATCGGCATGCATTATCTGACAGATGCCGGCTTTGATGCGCGTACCATGCCGGCCTTTTTCGAGCGCCTGCAGCAGGGCAACCGTTACAACGACAACAAGGCGCTTTCTTTTCTGCGTACTCACCCGGTCACCAGCGAGCGCATCAGTGAAGGGCAGGATCGTGCCCAGAGCCAGCCGGTACGCATGAAACCGGACAGCACCGATTTTCTGCTGGTGCGCGAGAAACTGCGCCTGAATACGCTAAGCCCGGCAGAGGCCGTGCCTTATTACCAGCGCGCGCTGGCTGACCGGCGCTTTCTGAGCGAAGGCGCGCAGCACTATGGTCTGGCGCGCGCCTATCTGGCGCAGCGCAACTTTGCAGCCGCACAGCAAGCGGCCAGTGACGCGGTGCGCTTATTGCCGGCCGACCCGATGCTGTACACGCTGCAGGCCGAGATTGCCCTGAGTGCAGGCCAGACGCAGCAGGCGCTGGCGCACTATCGTCAGGGCTTGACGGCATTCCCCGCCAGCCGCGCCCTGCTGCTGGGGGAGGTGCAGGCGCTGATCGCCAGCGGCCAGCAAGGCGTGGCACTGCGCCAAGTGCAGGCTTTGCTGGCGCGCCAGCCTGCCGATGCCGAGCTGCATCGTCTGGCTGCGCGTCTTTATGGCGAAAATGATGCGCTCAGCTATCACGCCGAGCTGGGGCATGCGTTCTATTTCGAACAAATGTTTGAATCTGCGCTGGTGCAATACCGGCTGGCCAGTGCGGCCAAGGGTGATAATTTCTATCTGCGTTCCAGCGTTGAAGCGCGTATGCGCGAGGTAGAAAAGGCGCTCAAGGCGCGAGCGGCCAAGTGAAAATGTAGAATTCACGCTTTAAAACAAGATGCTGCATTGCCGCATGTTGTTTTTTATGCGGATGTTGAAGCTTTCGCTCGTTTTGCCTATTCCATAGTTGACCCTGTAGCCATTACACTCACCCCATTGCTAGAATTGTTCGAATACAAACACATAAAAGCGCGAATACGCTCACTGTTTGGGGTCTGAACGACTAAGCATGCTTGACCCCATCGCTTCGAATAAACAGGATTTGCGCCACAAGCGCAGGCTGCGACCAAAAGTAAGGAGACAAAATGGCTACACGCTTCCCGGATGATATCGACCCGCTGGAAACCCGCGAATGGACCGAGGCACTGGCTTCGGTACTGGAAAATGAAGGCGCCGAACGCGCCCAGTTCCTGCTGGAAAACCTGGTTGAACAGACCCGCCGTAGTGGCGCGCATCTGCCATTTGATGCGACCACCGCTTACCTGAATACCATCCCAGCTGGGCGCGAGAAAAAGTCGCCGGGCAACCACGAGCTGGAGCACCGTATCCGCTCCATCTGCCGCTGGAACGCGATGGCCATGGTGCTGCGTGCTGGCAAGAAAGATCTGGAACTGGGCGGCCATATCGCTAGCTACCAGTCGTCGGCCACCTTGTACGATGTCGGCTTCAACCACTTCTGGCGTGCGCCCAACGACGAGCAGGAAGGCGATCTGATCTACTTCCAGGGCCATATTGCGCCGGGCGTGTATTCGCGTGCCTTCCTCGAGGGCCGTCTGACCGAGGCGCAGCTCGACAACTTCCGTCAGGAAGTCGACGGCAACGGCCTGTCGTCCTACCCGCACCCGTGGCTGATGCCGGATTTCTGGCAGTTCCCGACCGTATCCATGGGCCTGGGCCCGTTGATGGCGATTTATCAGGCGCGCTTCCTCAAGTATCTGGAAAGCCGTGGTCTGGCCCGCACGCCGGGGCGCAAAGTATGGTGTTTCTGCGGCGACGGCGAGATGGACGAGCCGGAAAGCCTGGGTGCGATCGCACTGGCGGCACGCGAAGGCCTGGACAACCTGGTGTTCGTGATCAACTGCAACTTGCAGCGTCTGGATGGCCCGGTGCGCGGCAACGGCAAGATCATCCAGGAACTGGAAGGCGATTTCCGCGGTGCCGGCTGGAATGTGATCAAGCTGATCTGGGGTAGCCGCTGGGATCCGCTCTTGGCCATGGACAGCAAGGGCCTGTTGAAAAAGCGCATGGAAGAGTGCGTGGATGGCGACTACCAGACCTTCAAGTCGAAAGACGGCGCCTATGTGCGCGAACATTTCTTCGGCAAGTACCCCGAGCTGCTGGAAATGGTCGCCAATATGTCGGACGACGAGATCTGGAATCTGAACCGTGGTGGCCACGACCCGCACAAGGTGTATGCCGCTTACCACGAAGCCACGGCCAATGCACAGGGCCTGCCGACCGTGATTTTGGCCAAGACCATCAAGGGTTACGGCATGGGCGCATCCGGCGAAGGCCAGAACATCGCTCACGGTGCCAAGAAAATGGCGCTGGATAGCTTGCGTAAATTCCGCGACCGCTTCGGTATTCCGGTGTCGGATGCCGATCTGGAAAGCGTGCCTTACTACAAGCCGGCCGAAGACAGTCCGGAAATGGTGTATATGCGCGAACGCCGCGCAGCCTTTGGCGGCAGCCTGCCTGCCCGTCTGCCGGTGAAGGCACCGATGGCGGTGCCGGGTCTGCATGTGTTCGATGCCATGCTCAAGGATTCGGGCGAGCGCGAGTTCTCCACCACCATGGCCTTTGTGCGCATGCTGGGCAATTTGCTGAAAGACAAGTCTATCGGCAAGCAGGTCGTTCCTATCGTGCCGGACGAATCGCGTACCTTCGGTATGGAAGGCATGTTCCGCCAGTACGGCATCTGGTCGACCCAGGGCCAGAACTATGTGCCGCAGGACGCCGACCAGCTGATGTTCTACAAGGAATCCAAAGACGGCCAGATGCTGCAGGAAGGCATTAACGAGCCGGGCGCGATGTCCTCGTGGATTGCGGCAGCGACCAGCTACGCCAACCACGGCATCCCGATGATTCCGTTCTACATCTACTACTCGATGTTCGGTTTCCAGCGTATTGGCGATCTGGCCTGGGCGGCCGGTGACATGCGTGCGCGCGGCTTCATGCTGGGCGGCACGGCAGGGCGCACTACGCTGAATGGCGAAGGCCTGCAGCATGAAGATGGTCACAGCCATATCCAGGCCGGCCTGATTCCGAACTGCATCTCCTATGACCCGACCTTTGCCTACGAGCTGGCGGTGATTCTGCAGGATGGTCTGCAGCGCATGTATGCCGAGCAGGAAGACGTGTTCTATTACATCACCCTGATGAACGAGAACTACGCCCATCCGGCCATGCCGGTAGGTGCCGAAGCCGGCATCCTCAAAGGCATGTACCAGTTGTCCGATGGCGGCGAGTCCGACATCAAGGTGCAGCTTCTGGGTTCGGGCACCATCTTGCGTGAAGTGATGGCTGCTGCCGACCTGCTGCGCAGCGACTTTGGCGTAGCCAGCGATATCTGGAGCGTGACCTCGTTCAACGAACTGGCCCGTGATGGCCGTGCCGCTGCCCGTCACGCCTTGCTGCATCCGGAAGATGCGGCGCAGGCCAGCTATGTCGAGGCGCAACTGTCCGGCAAGCAAGGCCCGTTTATCGCCGCTACCGACTATATCCGCGCTTACGCCGAGCAGATCCGCGAGTTTGTGCCGGGGCGCTATGTGGTGCTGGGCACCGACGGCTTCGGCCGCTCGGACAGTCGCGCCCGCCTGCGCGACTTCTTCGAGGTCGACCGCTACCACGTGGTGGTGGCCGCACTGTCGGCACTGGCACGCGAAGGCAAGATCGAAGCCGCCCGCGTCAGCGAAGCGATTGCACGCTACGGCATCAACGTCGACAAACTGCCGAGCTGGAAGGTTTAAGCCAAGGCAGGTGGAACCCGGGATTCGGGACTCGTACTGCCGGCATTGGAGCGCTGATGGCGACCGATGGCAGGCAGGCGAGCTCCGGGTTCCGGTTCCCGGATCCCGAACAGGGGCGCAGCCCGGACTAGGAATAATAATGAGCCAAATTATCGAACTGAAAGTCCCCGATATCGGCGGACACGCAAATGTGGATGTGATCGAAGTCTTCATCAAGGTGGGTGACACTATCGCGGTAGATGATTCGCTGATCACGCTGGAAACCGACAAAGCCACCATGGAAGTACCGGCCGAAGTCGCCGGTGTGGTGAAAGAAGTACGTGCCATCAATGGCGGCAAGATCTCCGAAGGCGATGTGATCGCGCTGATCGAAATTTCCGACAGCGTCGCGGCACCAGCTGCCAAGGCTGAGGCGCCAGTTGCCTCCGCACCCGTTGCTGCGCCAGTTGCCGCCACGCCAGTTGCCGCGCCTGCCGCTGCAGCCGTGAGTGGTCCGGTGGAAGTGTGTGTGCCGGATATCGGTGGCGCAAGTGACGTTGACGTGATCGAAGTGGCGGTCAAGGCCGGCGACGAGATCAAGGTGGACGACAGCCTGATTACGCTGGAAACCGACAAGGCCACCATGGAAGTGCCATCGACCGTGGCCGGCCGTGTGCTGGAGGTCAAAATCAAGGTCGGCGACAAAGTGTCGCAGGGTCATCTGATTTTGCTGGTTGAATCGGCGCAAGCTGCCGTGGCCGCTCCTGTTGCGGCTCCTGCTGTCGCTGCCGTTGCTGCTGCACCGGTACCGGCACCGGTTGCTGCCGCTGCGCCAGCTGCCCCGGTTGTGGCCGCCGCACCGGCTGCCATTAACGAAGTTTCGTTCTCCAAAGCGCATGCCGGTCCGTCGGTACGCAAGCTGGCGCGCGAGCTGGGTGTGGATCTGGGCCGCGTCAAGGGTTCGGGCCGCAAGGGCCGCATCACCGACGAAGACGTCAAGGCCTTCGTCAAGGGCGTGCTGAGCAATCCGGCGGCGCTGGCACCTGCCGCTGCACCGGCGAGCCTGGGTGGTGGTCTGGATCTGCTGCCATGGCCCAAGGTCGATTTTGCCAAGTTCGGCGCGGTCGAGCTGAAACCGCTTTCCCGCATCAAGAAGCTGTCCGGTGCCAATCTGGCGCGTAACTGGGTGATGATTCCGCATGTGACCCAGTTCGACGAAGCCGACATCACCGAGATGGAAGCCTTCCGCAAGGGTATGGGTGAAGAACTCAAGGCCGAAGGCGTCAAGCTCACGCCGCTGGCCTTCCTGATCAAGGCGGCGGTGGCCGCGCTGAAGAAATATCCGGAATTCAATGCCAGCCTCGATGGCGACAATCTGGTGCTCAAGCAGTACTTCCATATCGGTTTTGCCGCCGACACGCCTAACGGCCTGGTGGTGCCGGTGATCAAGGATGCCGACAAGAAGAGTCTGCTCGAGATCGCCCAGGAAAGCGGCGCCCTGGCCAAGAAGGCGCGCGACGGCAAGTTGCTGCCGACCGACATGCAAGGTGGCTGCTTCAGCATCTCGTCCTTGGGCGGCATCGGCGGTACCGCGTTCACGCCGATTATCAATGCGCCTGAAGTCGCCATCCTTGGCGTCTCCAAGTCCGAGATCAAGCCCAAGTGGAACGGCAAGGAATTCGCGCCGCGTCTGATGCTGCCTTTGAGCCTGTCCTACGACCACCGCGTGATCGATGGCGCCTCTGCTGCACGCTTTACCGCGTATATGGCGCAGGTGCTGGCCGATATCCGCCGCTTGATGCTGTAAGGAAGACCATGAGCCAAATGACAGAACTGAAAGTCCCCGATATCGGCGGGCATGGTGGCGTTGACGTCATCGAAGTCTTTATCAAGGAAGGCGACCGCATTGCCGTCGACGACAGCCTGATCACCCTGGAAACCGACAAGGCGACCATGGATGTGCCGGCCGCAACAGCCGGCGTGGTCAAGGAAGTGCTGATCAAGGTCGGCAGCAAGGTGTCTGAGGGCGATGCGATCGCGCTGATCGAAGCGGCAGACGCAAGCGAGCCTGTGGCTGCGGCACCTGCCAGTGCGCCGGCTGTGGCGGCGCCACAGGCGGCCAGCCATGGCGGTAGCGCCGATATCGAATGCGATATGCTGGTGCTGGGCGGCGGGCCGGGCGGCTACTCTGCCGCTTTCCGCGCTGCTGATCTGGGCATGAAGGTGGTGATCGTCGAGCGCTATGCGACGCTGGGCGGTGTATGCCTGAATGTGGGTTGCATCCCGTCCAAGGCGCTATTGCATGTGGCCGCCGTGATCGAGGAAGCCAGCCACTTCTCCGACACCGGTGTGGCCTTCGGCGCGCCGCAGGTCGATCTGTCGGCACTACGCAAGCACAAGGAAAAAGTGGTCGGCAAGCTGACCGGTGGTCTGGCGGTGATGGCCAAGATGCGCAATGTGCAACTGGTGCGCGGTAATGGCCGCTTTATCGACCCCCATCATATGGAAGTCGAGCTGACCGCAGGCGAAGGCAAGAGCCCGACCGGCGACAAGAGCGTGATCAAGTTCAAGCAGGCGATTATCGCTGCCGGCAGCCAGGCGGTGAAACTGCCGTTCCTGCCGGAAGACCCGCGCATCGTCGATTCGACCGGCGCGCTGGAGTTGCGTCAGGTGCCGGGTCGCATGCTGGTGATCGGTGGCGGTATTATCGGCCTGGAGATGGCGACGGTGTACTCGTCGCTGGGCGCGCGCATCGACGTGGTCGAAATGGCCGACGGCCTGATGGCCGGCGCCGACAAGGATCTGGTCAAGGTGTGGGAAAAGCGCAATGCGCACCGCTTCGACAAGATCATGCTCAAGACCCGTACTGTCGGCGTAACTTGCCGTCCGGATGGGGTGATGGTGAAGTTCGAGGGCGAACAGGCACCGGCCGACGAGCAGAAATACGATCTGGTGCTGGTGGCGGTAGGCCGCAGCCCGAACGGCAAGAAAATCGGTGCGGAAAACGCCGGCATCCAGGTGAGCGAGCGCGGCTTCATCGAAGTCGACAAGCAGCAGCACACCAATGTGCCGCATATCTTCGCCATCGGCGACATCGTCGGCCAGCCTATGCTGGCGCACAAGGGTGTGCATGAAGGCCATGTGGCAGCCGAAGTGGCGAATGGCCAAAAGACCTATTTCGACGCAAGGGTGATTCCGTCGGTGGCCTATACCGAGCCGGAAGTGGCCTGGGTCGGTCTGACCGAGCTGGAAGCCAAGGCCAAGGGAATCAAGGTCGGTGTCGGCAAGTTCCCGTGGTCGGCTTCCGGCCGCGCCATTGCTAACGGCTGCGATTACGGCTTCACCAAGCTGATTTTCGACGAAGCGACCCATCAGGTCGTGGGTGGCGCGATTGTCGGCCCTAACGCCGGCGACATGATCGGCGAGGTGGCGCTGGCCATCGAGATGGGTTGTGATCCGGCCGATATCGGCAAGACCATCCATCCGCACCCGACCCTGGGTGAGTCTATCGGTATGGCCGCCGAAGCATTCGAAGGCCATTGCACCGATTTGCCGCCGGTGAAAAAGCGCTAAATCCGGGACTCGGGATTAGGGATCAGGGATCAGGGATCAGGGATCAGGGATCAGGTGGCACTTGACGTGGTGGCAGTTTTTTCACCACGCTGAAATCGGCTCCCGGCTCCCGGCTCCCGGCTCCCGGCTCCCGGCTCCCGGCTCCCGGCTCCCGGCTCCCGG
Organism: Aquitalea sp. S1-19; assembly: GCF_024343515.1. Taxonomy (NCBI): domain Bacteria; kingdom Pseudomonadati; phylum Pseudomonadota; class Betaproteobacteria; order Neisseriales; family Chromobacteriaceae; genus Aquitalea; species Aquitalea sp. S1-19. The sequence continues at coordinate 8,299 of NZ_RJTZ01000101.1, forward strand.
CTCCCGGCTCCCGGCTCCCGGCTCCCGGTTCCCTCTCCCTCCCGTGTCCTATACCATAGGCCTATGCGCCGCATCCTGATTCCGCTTCTCTTTTCCTGCCTGTGCGCGCCTGCCTGGGCAAACCTGACCTATAAGGTCGACATCGCCGCGCCTGACGAACTTAAAACCTTGCTGGCCAACAATCTGGAGCTGGTGACTCTCGCGTCCGATCCCGATATGGATGAGGCGACGCTGGCTGCCTTGCTGGGTGAAACACCGGCGGCGGCCAAACGGCTGCTCGAAACCATGGGTTACTTTAATGCCGGGGTCCGCGTGTCCCGGCCTGCTGCCGATGTGGTCGATGTGAGCGTTTCCCCCGGCGCACCTGCGCGCATCCATAGCCTCAAGATCGACTTTACCGGTGCGGCGCAAGGCTCGTCTGAACTGGTGGAGGTCGAGGCCGAGCTGAAGGAGGACTGGCCTTTGCCGCAGGGGGCCGTGTTCACTCAGGATGGCTGGGACGCGGGCAAGAAGCTGGCGGTGCGTTTGCTGTCGCTACGCGCTTATCCGCTGGCCAAGCTCATCGCTTCCCGTGCCGAGGTCAATCCGCAAACCGACGAGGTGAGCCTGAGCCTGAGCGTGGATAGCGGGCCGCGGGTGGAGTTCGGCAAGATTCGCATCGAGGGTTTGCAGCGTTATCCCGAGAGCGTGGTCAGGGGACAGGCCGATTTCATGCCCGGCGCGGTGTACAGCCTGGAGAAACTGACCGCATTTCAAAGTGCGCTGGAGGAAGATGCGCATTTTTCCTCGGCGCTGGTGATTCCGCTGACCGGCGAGATCAAGGATGGCCAGCTGCCAATCTTGGTGCAAGTGGTCGAGGTGCCACGGCAAAAGGGTGAAATCGGCCTGACCTGGGATAGCGAGGAGGGCTTTGGTACCCGCTTGGGGTACGAGCATTACAATATTTTCCGTCGCGGTTACACCGGCTCGGTGCTGCTGGACTGGAAGCGGAACGAAAATTCGCTGAATTTCGGTCTGGCCTTGCCGCGCACGCGTGACGGCTACTCGCATTCGGGCAATGTCGCCTTTAAAAAAAGCGAGGTACAGAATGTCGAGCGCGACACGGTCGAGGGCGGTGTCTGGCGGCTCAGGCAGCGCGGCGATATCGAGGCGCGTATCGGCGTCGAATATGTGCTCGACCGTGAAACGATAGGCGGGGTCGAAGACCGCAATAATCAGGCGGTGTTCGCGACCATAGGCTGGACCCAGCGCAAGCTGGACGATGCCATGGACCCGCGCAACGGCTATTTGCTGGACGGACGCCTGTCGTCCACATTGGGGCGTACCTTGTCCGAAACGGCCTTTGTGCGTGGTCGTGCGCGCGGCGCCGTGTACTGGTCACCGGGCTTTATGCCCGGCACCTGGCTTGTGCGCGCCGATGTGGGGGAAGTATGGGCGCAGCAAACCGACAAAGTGCCCTCATCCCTGCTGTTCCGTGCCGGCGGCGTCAATAGCGTGCGCGGTTTCGAATACGAGAGCCTGGGCGTTGCCGGCCCCAATGGCTCGGTCTTGGGCGGGCGGGTGATGGCAACCGGTTCGCTGGAATATCTGTTTACTGTTGCACCGCACTGGCGTCTGGGCCTGTTCCACGATATGGGTAATGCCGCCGATAGCTGGAAGCATTTCGAACTGGCCCGCAGCTTCGGCTTCGGTGTGCGCTGGCTAAGCCCGGTGGCACCGATCGCCTTTGATCTGGCGCGTGGCGATACCGACCGCAAATGGCGCTGGACCATGAGTCTGGGCCTGCCTTTCTGAACGAATACCGATGATGCCGAATACTGAGCCACCACCGCAGGATGCCCCTGCGCCCGAACCTTCCGCCCCGCGCCGGCGCTGGGGCCGGCGTATCCTGCTTGCCTTGCTGGCCATGCTGTTTGCCGTTTTCGGTGCACTGGGCTGGTTAACCGGCAGCGAAGCCGGCTTTGCCCGGCTGTGGCAGCTGGCGGCTCAGGCCAGTCAGGGTGCGCTATCGGTTGCCAGGGTCGAAGGCACCTTGTGGCGCGGCTTCCAGTTGCAAGGCCTGCGCTGGCAGACGCCGCTTAAGCGTATCGAGCTATCCCGTATCGCCTTGGATTGGCAGCCGGGCGCGCTGTGGCAGCGCAAGCTGATCATTAACCGGCTCGAACTGGGCAGTGTGCTGCTGGATGACCGTAGTCCCGCCTCGGGCGAGCCCTTAAGCGCGCCTGCATCGCTTGCCTTGCCGCTGGATATCGAGGTCAGCCATGTGTCCTTGCAAAGCTTGAGTCTGCAGCCGCAGGCACTGGTGTTCCAGGACCTGGCCGGCTCCTACCTTTATCAGGGTGGACAGCATGCGCTGGCGCTGGAGTCGCTGCATTCGCCCTGGGGCAGTGCCGCCGGTTCGCTGGCATTGGCGGCCGACGCGCCTTTTGCACTGGGCGGGCGGGTGGAGCTGGGGGGCGAACTGGATGGACGCAAGGTGCAGGCCTATGCCAACCTGGGTGGCTCCTTGCTGGCGCCCACACTTGCGCTCAAGGGAGAGGCTACCGGGGTGGTGGCCGAGGTGGACGGGCAGTTTGTGCCGTTTGCTCCGGTGATTTACCGCAAGATCAAAACCCTGTCGATACGGCTGGGTAATATCAATCCGGCCATGCTGTTTCCCGGCGCGCCGCA
>NZ_RJTZ01000102.1:0-219 GCF_024343515.1 Aquitalea sp. S1-19
AAGCCCCTGTTACCGTTCGACTTGCATGTGTAAAGCATGCCGCCAGCGTTCAATCTGAGCCAGGATCAAACTCTTCAGTTCAATCTCTATGCTTTTTTCGTACTTTGGCACGCAAGTTCAAAGAAACTTTACGTTTCCAATCTTCTTGCAGTGCGAGTGTTTGGCATCGCCAAGCACTCACACCTATCGGTTGTTCGTTCTGTTAAAGAGCAGTGCTGC
>NZ_RJTZ01000102.1:239-10837 GCF_024343515.1 Aquitalea sp. S1-19
AAAGCATGCCGCCAGCGTTCAATCTGAGCCAGGATCAAACTCTTCAGTTCAATCTCTATGCTTTTTTCGTACTTTGGCACGCAAGTTCAAAGAAACTTTACGTTTCCAATCTTCTTGCAGTGCGAGTGTTTGGCATCGCCAAGCACTCACACCTATCGGTTGTTCGTTCTGTTAAAGAGCAGTGCTGCGTCGCTTGTTTCGTTTGCGTCGTCAGCTGAGGAGGCGAAATATACGCACCTTGAACTGATGCGTCAACCACTAATCACGCCATAAAACATAGACACCCGCAGCCAGCCAGCCGAATCAAAAGCCATCCATCTGATTTAAAACAAAAAAACCACAAGCCATTATTCGCAATAAAAATGAAGGTTTTCCTTTTTGCATCTGACTGACGGATAGCGACAAACACCAAGCAGTGCGACAATCACTAATCTTCAAGCTCAAGCTAGCCACTGCATGCATACCCATACCTTTTTCTGGCACGACTATGAAACCTTTGGTGCCATTGCGCGCCAGGACAGGCCAGCGCAATTTGCCGGCATCCGCACCGATAGCGAGCTAAACGAGATAGAGGAGCCGGTGATGCTGTACTGCCGGCCCGGTCCCGACTTTATCCCCTCCCCCACTGCCTGCCTGATTACCGGCATCACGCCGCAATACTGCCTGGAACATGGTGTCGCCGAAAACGAGTTCGCCGCCGTCATCCTGCGCGAATTCTCCCGCCCCGGCACCATCGGCGTCGGTTACAACTCGATCCGCTTCGATGATGAGGTCACCCGCTTTCTGTTCTGGCGCAATCTGATGGATCCTTACGGGCGCGAGTGGCAAAACGAATGCGGCCGCTGGGACATTCTGGATGTGGCGCGCACTCTGCATGCCTTGCGCCCGCAAGGGATCAACTGGCCACTAGGCGAGGATGACCTGCCCAGTTTCAAGCTGGAAAAACTGACGGCTGCCAATGGACTGGTACACGAAACGGCGCACGACGCCTTGTCCGATGTACGCGCGACGCTGGCACTGGCGCGCCTGTTCCGCCAACACCAGCCGCGCTTGTTCGACTTCTGTCTGGCGCTGCGCAAAAAGGATAATGTTCGCCACCAGATCAGCCTGCACGCCCCGGCACCCCTTATTCATATATCTGGTATGTATGGTGCGGCACGCGGCAATCTGGCCATCGTCTGGCCGCTGGCCGAGCACCCGACCAATAAGAATGAAGTCATCGTCTGGGATCTGGCGTATGACCCCGAAGAACTGGCCGGCCTGAGTGCCGATGCGATCCGCCAGCGCCTGTTCGCCACCCGCGAAGAACTGGAAGGCGCCGGCTTGCAACGACTGGCGCTCAAGACCATCCACATCAACAAGTCGCCCTTTGTCTGCAAAGATCTGCGCGTACTCACAAAGGCGCGGGCAGAAGAGCTGGGCATTTCCATTGACCTTGCGCTTTTGCATGCCGATAAAGCACGGGCCCTGCCCGCACTGGATAGCCTGTGGAAGGCAGTATACCGGCGCGAAGCCATGCCTGCGCTGGATGTGGATGAGGCTTTATATAGCGGTTTTGTTTCGCCGGCTGACCGACGACTCCTGGAACGCTTGCGCACACTGCCAGCCGCCGCACTCGCCCAAGAGACACCTGCCTTTAACGATCCGCAACTGGCGCGCCTGCTGCTGCGCTACCGCGCACGCAGCTATCCCGACTCGCTCACGCCCCAGGAAATGCAGGGCTGGCGCAACTGGTGCCACAAGAAACTGAATCAGGGTATCCCGCCGGGACGCACGATAGAAAGCTGCATGGCCGAAATCGCCGAACTGCATTCCGGTGCAGATGCCCGCAAACAGGACATTCTGGCCGATGTCGAAGCCTGGGCCTTGCAATACGCCTGACAACCAGGCAGCGAAACACGTGCTGCCACTGACAAGATCAAGACATATGAACGCTTCTCCCCGCGCCATCCTGTTGATGGGGCCGACCGCCTCCGGCAAAACCGGCCTCGCGCTGGCACTGGCACAACGCTATCCGGTCGAAATCATCAGCGTCGATTCGGCACTGGTGTACCGCGATATGGACATCGGCACGGCCAAACCCAGCGCGGCCGAGATGGCCAGTTGCCCGCACCATCTGATCGATATCATCAACCCGACCGAAGCCTATTCGGCCGCCCAGTTCTGCAGCGATACAAGCCGGCTGATCAGCGAGATTAATGCGCGCGGTAATATTCCGCTGCTGGCCGGCGGCACCATGCTTTATTTCAAGGCCTTGCGTGAAGGCCTGTCCGACCTGCCCGAGGCGGACCCTGCACTACGCGCCCAACTGGATCAGGAAGCAGCCGAACATGGCTGGCCCGCCATGCACGCGCGTTTGGCCAAACTAGACCCTACCACCGCCGCACGTCTGGCACCTAACGATGCGCAGCGCATCCAGCGTGCGCTGGAGGTCATGATGCTTGCCGGGCAGAGCCTGTCTTCGCTACATGCACGAGGACGGGAAGACGCGGCGCCATTCGACATGTTGCCACTGGCCTTGATCCCGTCCGATCGCGCCTGGCTACACCAGCGCATCGCCCTGCGCTTTCAGATGATGCTGGACGCCGGCTTTCTGGATGAGGTAAGTGCCTTGCGTCAACACTACCCGGCGCTGGATCTTGCGCTGCCATCCATGCGCTGCGTAGGCTACCGTCAGGCCTGGGAATATCAGGATGGCCTGTACGGCATGACTGACTTTATCGACAAGGGCGTGGCCGCTACACGCCAGCTCGCCAAACGCCAGCTCACCTGGCTGCGCGCCATGGACAAGATAGAGATCGACTGCCTGATGCCTGATCTGCTTAGCCCGGCTTGTGGCGCAATCGACCACTGGCTGACCCGTTCCAGATAATTCGTTTGCCGGGTTTTGTCACGTCCGTTACTATAAAGGACATGACAGAATCCATTTCTCCCTGCCTCTCTCTTGCCAATCTGGAAGATGCCGTTGACCGCATCGCCCGCAAAATGCCGGGTTCACCGCGTGAGGAGGTCATTCTCACGCGCCTGCATTTTTATACCCAGCTACAACTCGATGCCTGGTTCAACGCTTCGCTCAAGCCCTATGAGCTAAACGAAACCACATGGATGGCACTGATGCTGATCTATTCGCGCCCGGACGAGCGCGTCAGCCCGTCGGATATTTCATCAGCAATGGCCTTTTCCCGCACCAATGCCACCCGTGTCGTCGATGAACTGGAAAAAAAGGGCTGGATTCAGCGCCAACCTTCTATCGAAGACCGGCGCAAGACCGAACTGGCCCTGACCGAGGCTGGCCAAGCCCTAATCCGTGAAGTGCTGCCGGTGCAACGCGCCCGACTCAAGGAGCTATGGCAGGATTTTTCCGCGGAAGAGTGCAGGCAGCTGGAAACACTGGAGCGCAAGCTGCTCGCACGCCTGACGGGCTAATGCCGGCCAGGCGTGCAGTTTTCTACGCCCAGATAATAAGCAAGGTGACTATCACGTGAATTATAAAATCAAACACTGCCGACTCAGATTGGGACTGATCCCCTTGCTGGGGCTGTTTCTGGCAGGCTGCGCCAATATCCGTGATGGCCAGCCACACGCAACCGCGCTCTCGCCCGCCGCTTATGGCCTAGACAGCAGTGCGGCAACACCCGCGCCGGCACAAGGCGCATGGTGGAAGACACTGCAACAGCCGGCACTTGACCGACTGGTCGAGCAGGCGCTGCAAAACCACCCGTCGCTGACACTGGCACAAGCCCGTATCCGCCAGGCCGGCGCCAGCATGGCGCTGACCGATGCCAGTGATGGCCCGCAACTGGATCTGCAAGGCGCACACCAGCGCCTGCGTAATTCCGAATATGGCCTGCTGCCACCGCCGCTGGCCGGCAACTGGTTTTCACTGAACCAGCTCTCGCTGAACCTGGGCTGGCGTCTGGATTTCTGGGGCAAGACCCGCGCCTTGCTGGCTGCGGCCAACAGCCGGCAAAACGCGGCCCGGCTGGAGGCCGAAGACAGCCGCAACTGGCTGGCCAGCGCCGTCACTGCCCAGTATCTCGACTACATGGCCGCCCGCCACAGCCTGCAACTGCTGCAGCGCGATCAGGCCCTGCTTGCAAGCGAGCTGAAACAGGCACAAGGACTGGTGGCCTCCGGCATCGCGTCACCGGATGCAAGCGACAGCGTGCTGCGCGAGCAGCAGCAACTGGCTACCCGCATGGCCGCGATCCAGGCCCGCATGGCCCGTGCCCGCCATGCGCTGGCCGCCCTCACCACCCTGCCCGATGCGCAGCTAGCCAGCCTGCCGCTGCAAGCATTGCCGCAATGGCAGCTGGATACCCGCACGCTAAGCACGCGCGCACTGGCACAGCGTCCGGACATCCTGACGCAACAAGCCCGGGTCGAAGCCGCCGCATCCGGCGTCAAGGCAGCCAAGGCCGAGTTCTACCCCGACGTCACCCTGGGGGCGATGGCCGGGCTGCAGGCTCAGAACCTGGGCGACCTGTTCAGTGCCGGGGCACTGGCCAGCGCCATCACACCGGGCATCACCTTGCCGCTGTTTCATTCCGGCGCGCTCAATGCCGCGCTGGATGCACAAAGTGCCAACTATGATGCGGCCGTTGCCGGCTATAACCAGACCCTGCTGGGTGCGATACAGGAAGCGGCTGATGCTGTCAGCCAGACCCTGGGTAGCCAGCAAGCCCATGCCGCCAGCCGTGCCGCGCTGGACACCCAACAGCGCATCGCCAGCCGCAGCAGCAGCCGGCTGGCCAGCGGCCTGATTGCCCCCAGCCAGAACATCCATGCCCAACGCAGCGCACTTGCCGCCGCACTGGAAAATAACGAAGCCCATGTACGCCAACTGCAGGCCCAGACTGCCCTGCTGCGCGCGCTGGCCGGCCACCTTGCAACGGAGAGCAAGTAAATGCCCGACAACAAGAAAATTGCCCGAAACAAGGCGCTGCTCAAGCTGAGCATCGCCGTCATCCTCATCGGCATCGCCCTCATTGCCTACTGGCTGTTTTTCCTCAGGGGCAAGGAAAGTACCGATGATGCCTACGCCGCCGGCAACCAGATCCCGGTCTCGGCCCAGATCGGCGGCACCATCACCGCCATCGGTGCCGAGGACACCCAGCAAGTCGAAGCCGGTGCCCTCTTGGTCCAGCTGGATCCGGCCGATGCCACGCTGGCATTGACCCGCGCCAAGGCCGAACTGGCCCAGGCCGTGCGCCAGACCCGCACCCTGATTACCGGACAGAGCAAACTGGAAGCCGTGGTGGCCGAGCGCCGCAGCACGTTGTCCCGCACCGAGGGCGACCTCAAGCGCCGCGAACAGGCCAATCAGGACGAATCCATCTCCCGTGAAGAACTGCAGCATGCACGCGATGCCGTCAGTGCAGCACAAGCAGCCTTGCGGGTGGCCGAAGCCGATCTGGCCGCACAGCGCGAACTGGTGATGTCGGACACCGTCGCCAAGCACCCGCAAGTGGCCCGCGCGGCAGCCCTAGTGCGCGAAGCGGCACTGGCGGTGGAGCGCACCCGCGTGCTGGCACCGGCACAAGGCCAGATTGCGCGGCGCAGCGCCCAGGTCGGCATGCGCATCCAGCCCGGCACCCCGCTGATGGCGCTGGTACCGATGAACAGCATGTGGGTGGATGCCAACTTCAAGGAAAGCCAGTTGGCCAAGCTGCGCATCGGCCAACCGGCCACGGTGCATGCCGACGTATACGGCGACAGCGTCAGCTTCAAGGGCAAGGTCGTCGGTCTGGCTGCCGGGACAGGCAGCGTGTTCTCGCTGCTGCCGGCGCAAAACGCCACCGGCAACTGGATCAAGGTGGTGCAGCGTGTGCCGGTCCGCATTGCGCTGGACCCGGCCGAACTGCAGCAGCATCCGCTGCGCCTGGGCCTGTCGATGAACGTCACGGTCGACATTTCCGACACCAGCGGCCCGCTGGTCAGCAAGGCCCCGGCAGGCAAGCCACAGCTGTCGACCGACATCTACACCGGTCAGCTCGAACGTGCCAATGCGCTGGTCGCCCAGGTCATTGCCGCCAACCTGGGGCAGTAAGGATATCGCATGCCGCTGAAGCCACTTGAAGGCGCCCGCCGCGTGTGGGTGACGCTGGCCTTGTCGCTGGCCGTGTTCATGCAGGTGCTAGACACGACCATCGCCAACGTCGCCATCCCCACCATTGCCGGCAACCTTGGCGCCTCGGCCAGCCAGGGCACCTGGGTGATCACCTCGTTTGCCGTCGCCAACGCCATCGCCATCCCGATTACCGGCTGGCTGGCCAAGCGCCTGGGCGAAGTCAGGCTGTTCCTGCTCTCCACCACGGGTTTTGTCATCACCTCGTGGCTGTGCGGCATCGCGCCCAACCTCGAGGCGCTGATCCTGTTCCGCGTGCTGCAAGGCGCGCTGGCCGGCCCGATGATACCGCTGTCGCAAAGCCTGCTGCTGGCGTCCTACCCGGACGAAAAGAAGGGCATGGCGCTGGCACTGTGGTCGATGACGGTGATTGTCGCGCCCATTTTCGGCCCCATCCTGGGTGGCTGGATTTCGGACAACTGGCACTGGAGCTGGATTTTCTTCATCAACGTGCCGATCGGTCTGGCCGCAATTGCCATCAGCTGGAAGGAACTCAAGGGCCGCGAAACCGCCATCACCGCGCAACCGATCGACAAGATCGGGCTGGCGCTGCTGGTGATCGGTGTCGGCGCCCTGCAGATCATGCTGGACCGCGGCAAGGAACTGGACTGGTTTTCCTCGGGGGAGATCGTCGCGCTGACGCTGGTAGCCGTAATCGCGCTGGCCTATCTGGTGGTGTGGGAAAAACACAATCCGCATCCGGTGGTCGACCTGAGCCTGTTCCGTCACCGCAACTTCAGCGTCGGCGTGATGTGCCTGAGCGTCGGCTTCATGCTCTACTTCGGCACCGTGGTGCTGATGCCGCTACTGCTGCAGACCCAGATGGGCTATACCGCGACCCAGGCCGGGCTGGCGATGGCGCCGATCGGCATCCTGCCGGTCATCCTGTCGCCCATCATCGGCAAGAACGCGCAGCGCCTGGACCTGCGCTGGATCGTTACCGCCAGTTTCCTCATCTTTGCTGCCTGCTTTTACTGGCGCACCACCTTCAACCCGCAAATGGACTTTGCCTGGGTGGTATGGCCGCAGTTCATCCAGGGCATCGCCGTCGCCGGCTTCTTCATGCCGCTGACCATGATCTCGCTGGCCGGCCTCAGGGCCGACCAGATTGCCAGCGCATCCAGCCTGTCCAACTTCATGCGCACGCTGTCCGGTTCGATCGGCACCTCGCTGATCACAACCGGGTGGGAGCGGCGTGAAGCGGTGCACCATGTGACACTGAGCAGCCAGATCTCGGTCTACGACCCCAACACCAGCACGGCGCTGGCACAGATGCATGCTGCGGGGCTGAGCCAGCAGCAGGCGGCGGCACTGATCGCACAGGATATCACCCGCCAGGGCTTCTTTATCTCGGCCAACGAGATTTTCTGGCTGTGCTCCATCCTGTTTATCGGCCTGACCCTGCTGGTCTGGCTCGCCCGCCCGCCATTCAAACCGGCCGGTGGCGGCGCAGTGGTGGATGCGGGTCATTAAGGAAAACCCCCCGGGCATCGCCACGGGGGTTTTGTATTTTTCCGGCGCAAGTATCAGCGCTCGGCGACCACCTTGATTTCCACTTTCCATGCCGGATTGGCCAGCTTGGCCTGTACCGTAGCGCGCGCCGGGGTCTGCCCCGGAATCACCCATGCATCCCATGCGGCATTCATCGCATCGTAATCAGCCAGATCGGCCAGATAAATGGTGGCATCCACCAGCTTGGCCTTGCTTGAATCCAGTTCGGCCAGCAAGGTATCGATCTGGGCCAACACATTAGCCGTTTGCGCTTCGGCATCCGCGTCCACGTTCTCCGGTACCTGACCCGCCATAAAGATCAGGCCATTGCTGACCACGGCTTCGGCCAGACGTGCACCAGCCTTGTGACGATAAAGAGACATTGCCATCCTTTAATACAGATCAAAAAACGCTAGTGTAGCGGCCTGCCGCCCAAATGAAAAACGGCCTCCCGCATGGGAGGCCGCGCTAGCTGCAACTACCGGCTCAGGCCAGCGAAGCGCCGCGCAATTTACGGCTGAACTCTTCCAGCGCGGCGATGCCGCTTTGCTCGGCACGGATGCACCAGTCCTGCAACTCCTTGACCAGTTGTTCGCTCGTTAACGCCGAGCGCTCCCACAAGCAGGTCAGTTCCTGACGCATGCTATAGACCGTTGCCAGCACATCGCTGTGTGCCAGCACCTGTGCCAACTGCTCGCGCTCAAGCGGCGGCGTATCCTTGGCATCCTGCTTAAGCCAGATTTTCATCTTGGCACCCGCCTGCCCCTTGAGTTCGGGCAGATGGATTTTTGCCAGCTCAGCATGCGTCACCGCCTTAAGCTCGCGCGCATAGCGTGCAGCGATGGCATAACGATTGGCAATCACCGCCTGCAGGCTGTCGGCCGTCACCACATTACGGTTGGCATCGACAATCAGCTTGGGTGCCACCTTGCGCACACGAGCCAGATGCAGGATTTCGAGAATGCGGATATACATCCAGCCGATATCAAACTCGAACCACTTGTACGACAGCTTGGCCGAAGTACCGAAAGTATGGTGGTTGTTATGCAGCTCTTCGCCGCCCACCAGAATGCCCCACGGCACGATATTGGTAGCCGCGTCTTCGTTCTCGAAGTTGCGGTAGCCCCAGTAGTGGCCAATGCCGTTAATCACGCCGGCTGCCCAGAACGGAATCCACAACATCTGTACCGCCCAGATGCTCAGACCGATAGGCCCGAACAGGACCAGATTGATCACCAGCATCAGCACAATACCCTTGCCGCTATGGCGGGTGTAGAGATTGCGTTCCAGCCAGTCGTCCGGTGTACCGTGACCGAACTTCTCCATAATGCTTTTATCCTTGCAGGCGGTACGATATAGCTCGTAACCCTGCCACAGCACCTTGCGTATGCCCAGTACCACCGGGCTATGCGGATCTTCCGCCGTTTCGCACTTGGCGTGATGCTTGCGATGGATAGACGCCCACTCCTTGGTCACCTGACCTGTGGTCAGCCATAGCCAGAAACGGAAGAAATGGCTGGGAAGCGGGTGCAGATCCAGCGCGCGGTGCGCCTGATGGCGATGCAGGAAAATAGTCACCGATGCGATAGTGATATGGGTCAGCCCCAGCCCTACCAGGATATAGCCCCACCAGGGCAGATCAATCAAACCATTAAGCCACTGCATCTTGCGTTCGCACCATTATTAGACAGATTACTCGATTCTATCGTTTATTTTTATGGCATGGCTATGTTTATTGCGTGGCCAGGCCATCGTCAGCCGGCAACGAGTATTGTAAGATGCCACTCTGGACTCAACGCAGAGCAGGTTTCGTGAATATCAAGAAGCAAAGCTGGAAACTGGCTGCAGCAACAGCAGCCTCCCTTGCCGCCCTGTATGGCGGCTTCTCCTATTGGGCCGGTATCAAGGCCGAAGCAACGCTGGCCGAACAGCACAAGCTGCTGTCCACCATGTCGATGTTTACCATCAAGTCGCATAGTTACCAGCGCGGCTGGTTTTCCTCGACCGAAACCACCGAGCTTGAGCTGAACAAGCGCCTGCTCGGCCCTTATCTGGGTGCTCTGCCCGATAATCTGCGCCCGCTCTTGGGCGGTACGCTGCGTTATACCAACAAGATCCAGCATGGCCCGCTGCCCGGCCTTGCCAGCTTCAACCTGATGCCGGCCCGCGCACTGGTGACCACCGAGTTCGATATGAGCCCGGCTACGCGCAAGACACTGTCGCGCTTCTTCGGCGAAGCCGAACCGATTACCGTGACCAACCGTCTGGGCTTTGGCGGTGGCGGCGAGCTGAAAGTCAATATTCCCAAGTTTGACTACGAAGAGACACTGGCCGGCGTCAAGATGAACTGGCAGGGCTTCGACCTCAAGGTGGATTACGGGCGCGGCTTCAAGGAATATCTGCTGGAAGCCGACTCTCCGGGCTTTGTGCTGGATGCGGCCAGCAAGGGACGCTTTGCCTTTGACGGCGTACGTTATGTATCCGATGTTCGCCCCGGCGATAGTGGCGTGCGTCTGGGCACTGGCGAGCTGAACGTCAACAACGTCAAGCTGGGCTGGAAGGAAGCCATTCCTTACAGCATCAAGCTGAACGAACTGATTTATCTGGTCACGCGGGTCAGGGTGGGCGAGTTCATCAACCCGTCGGGCGAGCTCAAGCCATCCAATGTCGAGCTGACCAAGCTGAACTACCAGATTGTTACCAGCGAGCAGGATCAGTTCGTCAATACGCGCGGCAAACTAGGCTTTGAGACTTTCCGCTACGACGAGCAGAAATACGGCCCGCTCAAGCTCGATATCTCGGCCAACCACCTGCATGGCCCGACACTGGTCAAGCTGGATCAGGAGCTATCCAAGATCCCATTCGAGAACATTGCACCGGCAGATATGCGCAAGCGCTATATCGATACCATCCTGAAAAATGGTGTACCGCTACTGCAAAACGATCCCAAGCTGGTGGTTCACCAGCTTGAGCTGGGCTT
>NZ_RJTZ01000103.1:0-10757 GCF_024343515.1 Aquitalea sp. S1-19
GGCTGGGGCTATGCCGTATTCGGCAAGGTCGTGGAAGGCAAGGATGTGGTTGACCGCATCAAAGGCACGAAGACCGGCCGCAAAGGCGGACACCAGGATGTACCGGTAGAAGCCGTTGTGATCGAGAAGGCCGAAATCATCTAAGTCAAAGCGGCATCCGGGATCGGGTATCCGGATGCCGCAGCCATGCAGTCGGGCAGCCATGGCATAGGCCGCTGCCCGTTTTTTATGACGGGTCCCCGATCCCGCATCCCGGATACCGCACATTCATGCCCATCCACTTCATTTCCGACCTGCATCTGTCCGAAGATGTCCCTGAACTTGCCACACTATTCGAGCGCACGCTCACAGCTTGGGCCGGGCAGATAGATGCGCTCTATATTCTTGGCGATCTGTTTGAATACTGGGTGGGGGATGACGACACATCGGATTTCAACACCCGCATGACGGCTGCCATGCGCCGCTTCAGCAGCCACACGCCACTCTATGTCATGCACGGCAACCGCGACTTTTTAATGGGCAGCGGCTTTGAAGAAGCCAGCGGGGCTGTGCTGCTGGCCGACCCTAGCCTGTTATCCATCCATGGCCGCCATTACCTGCTCAGCCACGGTGATGCCGCGTGCAGCGACGACAGCGCCTACCAGCAGTTCCGCGCAATGAGCCGCAACCCATTGTGGCAAAAGGCGCTACTGGCCAAGACCCTGGCCGAACGCCATGCCATTGCCCGCTTGGCACGCAGCCAGAGCGAGGGCATGAAACGCGAACAAGGTTATACCGAGGCCGGCGATGTGACCGAAGAGGCATTGCTGGCGTTGATGGCTGCGCACGACTGGCCGGTACTGATACATGGCCACACCCACAGGCCGGGCTGCTACCCGCTCAGCGACGGGGCGCGCCATAGCGAGCGCTGGGTGATTGCCGACTGGCACGACGGTCGCGGCGGCTATCTGCGGCTGGATGAAAAGGGACTGACCGCGCTGGTACTGGCGTAACCAAGGATCAGGGATTAAGTGTGGCGACCCTACCCAAGCACGTCAACACCACGATTCCCTATTCCCTATTCCCTCAGAACAGATGACCCAGCTTGGCGGCCTTGGTATTGAGGTAATGGTCGTTATGGCTGTTGCGCCCGACCTTGAGCGGCACATGTTCGGTCACGGCGATGCCGACACGGTTCAGCGTCTCCAGTTTGCGCGGATTATTGGTCATCACCCGCACCTGGTGGATGCCCAGCTCGGACAACATATCGCGCGCGATGCCGAAGTCGCGCATATCGGCCGGAAAGCCCAGCTGCTCGTTGGCCTCAACCGTATCGGCCCCCCCATCCTGCAGCTTATAGGCGCGGATTTTGTTGATCAGGCCGATGCCGCGCCCTTCCTGGCGCAGATAGAGCAAAGCACCACGCCCTTCTTCGGCAATGGCATCCAGCGCGGCCTCCAGCTGGAAACCGCAGTCACAACGCAGCGAAAAAAGCGCATCTCCGGTCAGACATTCGGAATGCAGGCGCACCAGCACCGGCGCACCATCGTCAACCACACCCAGCGTCAGCGCGACATGCTCCTGTCCGGAAGCTTCCTCGAAGCCATGCATGGTAAATTCGCCCCATGGGGTCGGCAGTTTGCAGCTGGCAATAAAACGCAAGGCGGGAACGCGGGACGGGGACAACATGCAAACTCCACACAAACTCATCAAGTGAGCGATGGTAACGGCCATCACGCACGCTGCAAAGCAGAAAATCACGCCCGGCCATCCTGCCATGACGGTTCACCTGCCGGTTTCTACGCCGGATGGCTGTGCAATCGTCGCTGCCACTGCTGCGCGACATGCCTTAGAATACATAAATTGAATAATTCGCCATCTTGATATGCCTCCAGATGATCCATTGCCCATCGTTCACGGTGGCCACCCCATGCCGACCATAGACGCGGCACTGCCGGCGCATCCAATGCAATGCCCCCATTGCGACCTTGAGTTGGGCCTGCCCGCGCTACAAGCTGGCCAGCTGGCGCGCTGCCCGCGCTGCAACGATGAGCTGTGCCGCATTCCTTTGCATGCTACCGACAGCACGCTGGCCTACGCACTGGCGGCGATGATTTTTCTTTGCCTGAGTTTCGCCTTCCCGCTACTGGGCATGACGGTCGAGGGTGTACACCAGCAAATCACCATTTTCAGCAGTGCCGAGATTCTGTTTCACGAAGACTTTGTACTGATTGCCGATCTGTTGCTGCTGGTATTGCTGTTTACCCCCGCCCTGTTTCTGACAGCCACCTTCTATGTTTATCTGGCCTTACGCCTGACTGCACGCTGGCCGGGCTTGCGCGCCGCCGCCCAGCTGGCCGCGTCCCGCCGGCCCTGGATGATGGTGGATGTGTTTGCGCTGGCCATTCTGGTCAGCATGATCAAGCTGGCGTCACTGGCCGAAATCCATTTCGGCCTGTCCTTCTGGAGCCTGTTGCTGTTCAGCCTGTCGCTGACCAAAACTGCTTCACTGGTAGACAAGCACTGGCTGAACTTCAAGCTGGCACAATTATATGGTGACGACCCGACCCAACCATGGACAGATGACGAACAAAGCTGTCCGGCTTGTGACAAGCGCAACCCCAAAGATGCCCGCCGCTGCGTGCGCTGTGCGCACCGCCTAAGCACACGCCGCCCGCACAGTCTGCAACTGACGGTCGGCTTGCTACTGACGGCAGCCATCTTGTATATTCCGGCCAACCTCTACCCCATCATGCTGACCGAAAGCCTGCGCAGCAGCGAGGCCTCGACCATCCTCGAAGGCGTGGTCATCATGTGGAACATCGGCTCCTACCCGATTGCACTGATTATTTTTATCGCCAGTGTAATGGTGCCCATCGCCAAGTTCGCCGCGCTGTCCCTGCTATGCATTGCCGTCCAGCTACGCAAAGGGGCAGGTGAAACCGTCAGTGCCCGCCGCTACACCCAGCTTTACCGCGTTACCGAGCTGATAGGGCGCTGGTCCATGGTTGACGTTTTTGTCGTCGCCATTCTGGTCGCACTGGTGCGCATGGGCAAGATCATGTCGGTCTACCCCGGCGTGGCCGCCCTCTCGTTTACCGGCGTGGTGGTATTCACCATGCTGGCCGCCATGAGTTTCGATATCCGCCTGATCTGGGATAAACGCGTCAACAAGGAAAACCCCGCCCATGACTGAACCTGCGGACAACAAACAGCCCATCGCCCGGGTCGCCAAATTGCGCCAGCTCTCGCTGGTCTGGATTGTTCCCATCGTTGCCCTGATCGCCGGCTTGTGGATGGTGTACACCACCTGGAGCAATCAGGGCCCGCAAATCACCCTGCACCTGCCCTCGGCCGAAGGCATTGAGGTCGGCAAGACCCAGATCAAGATTCTCGACGTCAATATCGGCAAGGTGAGCGAAGTCAGCCTGGCGCCGGACCACACCGCCGTCATTATCAAGGCTCAGCTGGACAAAAGCGCTGCGCCACTATTGTTTCAGGACAGCCAGTTCTGGGTGGTACGCCCACGGGTAGAAAATGGCGGCGTCAGCGGCTTGTCCACGCTGCTGTCCGGCGTTTATATCAAGTTCCAGCCAGGCAAAAGCGGCGAGCTTAGCCGCGAATTCAAGGTACTGGCCACCCCGCCCATTACCGCACCGGATGTACCGGGCTTGCGCCTGCAACTCAATGCCCGCGATGTCAAAACGCTGAATGTCGGTGATCCGGTGCTATTCCAGCACTTTGAAGTCGGCCGCATCGAAAAGGCCGAATTCGACACCGCCGCACGCGAAATGCGCTACCAGCTATTTATCAAGCGCCCTTACGACCAGCTGGTCACCGCCAATTCGCGCTTCTGGCTGACCAGCGGCGTCGGCTTCAACCTGTCAGCCAATGGCATCTCGGTCAATGTCGGCTCGCTCGCCACCTTGCTGGGGGGCGGCATCTCGTTTGATGTGCCATCTGGGCACGAATTGGGCGATCGCGTCGCCAACCAGAGCAAGTTCACGCTATACGCCAGTGAAGAGAGCGCCAGCAACCTTTACTACGAACAGCAGCTTCCCTTTGTCGCCCTGTTCGATGAATCGGTGCGCGGCTTGCAGATTGGCGCGCCCGTCGAATATCGCGGCATCCGCATCGGCACGGTAGCCGCCGTACCGCTATTCACCCCGGCTCTCGCCACGAATGCGACAGGCAAGCGCGCCATTCCGGTACTGCTGAAAATAGAAGTCGGCCGTTTTGACGATGAAACCGGCGAGCGCCCGCAAGCCTTCTGGCAAAAGCGCATCGATCAGGCTATCCAGAACGGCATGGTCGCCAAGCTCAAGACCGGCAACTTGCTAAGCGGCGCGCTGTTTATCGACATCGACTTCTCCGGCAAGCGCATCAACACGCTACCCAAGCCTTACCGTGGCTACCCGATTTTGCCGACCAGCAATAGCGGCGGGCTGTCGCAGATAGAAAACAAGGTCATCGCCCTGCTGGACAAGCTCAATGCCCTCAAGCTTGAGCAAACGCTGGACAGCGCCAATGGTGCACTGAATGAAACCCGCAGCGCGGCAAGCGAAGCTGGCAAGCTGGCCCAGTCGCTCAATAGCCTGGTCGCCAGTCCGGACGCCCAGGCGTTGCCGGCCGAATTGCGCCAGACACTGGCCAAGCTAGGCACTACGCTGGATGGTTTCTCCAAAGGCTCGGTCGCCTATAGCGAACTCAGTCAGACACTGAGTACACTGGGCGCACTGCTACAGGAAACGCGGCCAGTAGTGCGCACTTTGAACGAAAGCCCGAATGCGCTGCTGTTTGACCGCAGCACCCCCGACCCTACCCCCAAGGGAGCCCGACCATGAAGCAGCGCGCCCTCCTGCTCTCCTTGCTACTGGCACTTGGCGCCTGCGCCAGTGCACCCAAGGTCAGCTATTACCTGTTACAAAGCCCGGCTACTGGCACCACGACGGAGTTGCGCACCAGCATCCCGCTGGAGGTCAAACTGCCCGACTATCTGTCCGGCTCCAGCATCGTGTACCGCGAAAGCCCGGTACAAGTCAGTCTGGCGCAGTACCACCAGTGGGCGGAGGCGCCAGATAAAATACTCACCCGCCAGCTAAGCAGCCAATTGAGCGCATTTCTGCCACCCGCTACGGCCACGCCTGCAGGCAAAGTTCAGGTCGTATTCGAACAGTTCAATGGCAGCTATCAGGGCTACGCCCAACTTAGCGGGCGTTACAGCTATCTGGATGAAAAAGGCAAGGTGCGCTTAAGCCGGCCATTTGATATCCAGGCCATGCAACGCGGTGATGGCTACCCGGCATTAATCGAAGCACTGAGTCGCGGCACGACGCAACTGGCAAGCGAAATAGCCCAGCAGATCAGGCTATCGCCTTAAGCGCGGCGGCGTACTGGCGGTACTGGGCGTGATCGTATTGCCGATCACCTCGGGCGACATAGCATTCCGTTCGGCGCGCCTGATCATTGCCGACTTTTTCACCATGCCGCAAAAAGCCATCGCCAAGCGTTTGCTGATTGCCATTCCCATGTTTGTCATCGGCGATGCGCTGACCAAGATCGATTTCAATGTGATCTGGCGCTGCCTATGGCCACGCTGATCGGCATCGCGACCACCATCGCCCTGACCGTATTGTTCTTTATCAAGATACGGCGCTGCGAAAACGCCATCACGGCTGAACAACTGGCCTGATCCGGCTCACTACGCAGCAACGCCAGCCCAGAGGCTGGCGTTGCTGCGTAGTGCCAAACAGAGTGTTCCAGTTTATGCGCTCATGCGGTCACTGACCCGGCGCACTTTTTTGGTCACATTGGCAAACTTGCTGACATAGCGCGGATCGGTGGCATAGCCGCCTTTGTGTAAAGCCTGAGCAAAACCCTTGGCGTTGTCGCCCTGCCCCAGTGCCTTGGCGTAACGCTGGTTATTGGCAAGCAAGGACGCATAGTCCTCGAATGCAGCCTGAAATGACGGGTAAGCGCGGAAGGTTTCGGTTTTCTTGACTTTGCGCCCGCCCAGATACTCGGTGGTACGGATCTTGACCGTATCGCCGGTCCACGAGTCATACGCTTTCAGGCTGAACAGATTGTAGCTGTCGCGACCATCGGCAAAACGGATAGGTTTTTTGCCCCAACCACTTTCCAGACCAGCATGTGCGATGATAATCGCCGGGTCCACCCCGAGCGCTTGTGCCGCATCTTCAGCGTGCGGCAGCATGGTATAGGTAAACGCACCAATGGGATCCGAAGGCACGGCAGCAGGCTTGGGCTGCGCTACGGCAACGCTGGCAACGGGCGTACTGGCGGTAAAACGTGGCTGCAACTGACCACTGGCGGACTTTTCAGCCTGAGGCTGACTGACTGCGCTGCCACAGGCAGCGAGAAATAAGACGACGAACGGGAAAAGAAGAATGTGCTTGCGCAAACTGACTCCTGTCAAACCCAAACAGCCGGGTGAACTAAAGGGAGCGCATACTACCTCAAAAACATTGATCCCCGCAAGTCAGCATAAAAATGCAAGCTCTTGATATTAAAAGTTTTTATATCAAACAAACAAATCAAAGCCACAAAATGCATTCAAATACCGGCATCCGAACCTGCCTCCAGTTGCTGCAATCCGCGCGCCACCCCCACCAGTTTATCGACATAGGCCGGATCGGTTGCATAGCCGCCAGCATGCAATGCACGGGCAAAAGCCTCCGCATCATCGCCCTGGTTACGCACATCGGCATAGCGATCGAGCCGCAGCAATAAGGCGGCGTAGTCATCAAAAGCAGCCCCGAACGACGGATAGGCCCGGAATACTTCCTGACGCTTGAGTTTGCGCCCCTTGAGATACTCGGTGGTCCATATCTTGGTCGTGTCCCCCTGCCAACTGCGCGTAGCCTTCAGGCTGAACAGATTGTGGCTGTCCGAACCATCGGGCTGGCGGATAGGCCGTTGTCCCCAGCCGCTTTCCAACGCCGCATGCGCAACAATCAATTCGGGCGCAACCCCCAACTCCTGGGCGGCAGGCTGTGCATGCGGCAGCATGCGCGCAACGAACACCTCTTGAAACTTTGTGGCCTGTACCGAAGGCGCAGGCGGCTGATGGCTGGCACAGGCCGACAATAAAAAAACGCTACACAGCAACCCAAAACCGGCCTTCATGACATCCCCTCCAAACCATGCAATCACTATGACTACGAACGCCGGCACCAGCCATGCACGGCCAGTAACAGCGCCAACGCCATACCCAGTTCAAAAATTTCTTCCAGCGACAGAAATAAATGCTCCTGCAGCAGGCCAGCACCGAGGAGATAAAGCAAGGAAGACGCGGTTTCAACCGGCCCGTTCTCCATTAGGAAGGCATGATGCTGCGCATCCGGCAACCAGACCGCCAAGAGTGCGAACGCCACTAGAGATAAACTCAGGAGAAGATCTCTCCGCGGGAATGACAAAAACAAAATAACAACCTTCCAAAAAGCAAAAAACCGCCAGCACTTGCGCGCTGGCGGTAGCAGGACTTGTAAAACACTTAGCCGAGCGAGGGTTCCCGCATGAGTAGCGTAGACAGATCCGCCACGCGCTGCTTAAGTTCGCGCCGGTCGACGATCATGTCGACCGCACCTTTTTCCAGCAGGAACTCGGCACGCTGAAAGCCTTCGGGCAGGGTTTCACGCACGGTCTGCTCGATCACGCGCGGGCCGGCAAAACCGATCAGGGCATTGGGTTCGGCAATCACCACGTCGCCCAAAAAGGCAAACGAAGCCGATACCCCGCCCATGGTCGGGTCGGTCAGAATGGAAATAAACGGCAGTTTCGCCTGCGTCAGCAAGTCCAGTGCGGCACTGGTCTTGGCCATCTGCATCAGCGAATTCAGCCCCTCCTGCATGCGTGCGCCACCGGATGCAGCCACACAGACAAAGGGCGCACGTGCCTCGACCGCAGCCTGCACGCCACGCACGAAACGCTCGCCGACCACCGAACCCATCGAGCCGCCGATAAAGCGGAACTCGAAAGCAGCCACGACAACCGGTACGGTCAACATGCTGCCCTGCATCACCACCAGTGCATCATCCTCGCCGGTAGCCGCACGCGAGGCGGCCAGACGGTCGGGATATTTCTTGCTGTCCTTGAACTTGAGGATATCTATCGGTTTGACTTCGGCGCCGATTTCGCGCCGCCCCTCTTCATCCAGCAGGATGTTCAGGCGCGCACGTGCATCCAGTGCATTATGATGGTTGCACTTGGGGCAGACCTGCAGATTGCTCTCCAGATCGGTGTAATACAGTACAGCTTCACAGGCAGGGCATTTGCTCCACAAGCCTTCCGGAACGGAAGAAGTCTTGTCGGAGCGGCTTTCCCGCTTGATCTTCGGTGGCAAGAGCTTATTGAGCCAGCTCATCGAGATTCCTTACAGTCTGGCCAGGCATCCTTGCGGACCCCGGGACCGGGTGTACTAACGGATGGCAGCCTTGAGAGAGGCCACCAGACGGGTCAACTGCTCTTTGGCAGTCTGTTCTGTTGCCGCCTCGATTTCCTGCACCAAACGACTACCTACGATAATGGCATCGGCAGCGGCCGACAGCGCACGGGCAGTCTCGGCATCGCGGATGCCGAACCCCACCCCGATAGGCAGGCGGATATGGTGTCTGAGGGCGGCAATTTTACCTGCTACAGCGTCAATGTCCAGATGACCTGCACCCGTGACCCCATTCAGCGACACATAATAGACATAGCCGGAGGCATGAGCGGCGATTTCCGCCACGCGCGCATCCGTCGTCGTTGGCGCAATCAGGAATACCGGATCCAGCGCCGACGCTTTCAGCGCCGCCGACAATTCTCCCGCTTCTTGCGGCGGACAGTCCACCGTCAATACGCCATCGACCCCCGCTTTGGCAGCGGCACAGGCAAACTCGGCGTAGCCCATGGAGAAGACCGGATTGAGGTAGCCCATCAGCACGACCGGCGTTTCGGTATTACTCAGGCGGAACTCGGCCACCATGGCGAGCACGTCTTTCAGCCCCACCCCATACGCCAGCGCGCGCTCGGAGGCTTTCTGGATCACCGGACCATCAGCCATCGGGTCGGAAAACGGCACGCCCAGTTCGATGATATCGGCACCGCCGTCCACCAGACCGTGCATCAATTCGACAGTCAGGCCGGGGTTCGGGTCGCCGGCGGTAATAAACGGAATCAGCGCCTTGGCGCCATCCAACCTGGCAAAACATGCAGCAATACGCGACATGGACTTCCCCTTTACAGCGTCATGCCGACTAGGCCGGCCACAGTATTGATATCCTTGTCGCCACGACCGGACAGGTTGACCAGGATCACCTGATCCTTGTCCATGTCTGGCGCAGCCTTGGCCGCCCAGGCCAGCGCATGGCTGGATTCGAGCGCCGGAATAATGCCTTCCAGATGGCAGCAGTCATGAAAGGCCGCCAAAGCCTCGTCATCGGTGATGGCGGTATATTCGGCGCGGCCGATATCTTTCAAGTAGCTGTGCTCGGGACCGACGCCCGGGTAATCCAGACCGGCCGACACCGAATGGGTTTCGATGACCTGGCCGTTAGCATCCTGCATCAGGTAGCTCTTGAAACCGTGCAACACACCAACGCGGCCGGCCGACAAAGGTGCGGCATGGCGACCGGTTTCAACCCCGTCACCACCGGCTTCGACGCCGACCAGACGTACGCCTTCGAGCGGAATATACGGGTAGAACATGCCGATCGCATTAGAGCCGCCACCGACACAGGCAACCACCACATCCGGCTGGCGCCCGATGGCCTCGGGCATCTGCACCTTGGCTTCATTGCCTATCACCGACACAAAGTCGCGCACCAGCATCGGATAAGGATGCGGACCGGCGGCGGTACCCAGAATATAGAAGGTCGAATCGACATTGGTCACCCAGTCGCGCATTGCCTCGTTCAGCGCATCTTTCAGCGTTTTTGAGCCGGACTCTACCGGCACCACGGTCGCGCCCAGCAGCTTCATGCGGAACACATTGGAGGCCTGGCGCTTGATGTCCTCGGCGCCCATATACACTACGCACTCCATGCCGTAGCGCGCCGCCACCGTCGCGGTGGCGACACCATGCTGGCCGGCACCAGTCTCGGCGATCACCCGCTTTTTGCCCATACGCCGCGCGAGCAGCGCCTGACCAATGGCGTTATTGATCTTGTGCGCGCCGGTGTGATTCAAGTCTTCACGCTTGAGCCAGATCTGCGCACCACCGAGCGCCTCCGACCAGCGCCGCGCATGATAGACCGGGCTTGGGCGGCCGACATAATGCGCCAGTTCGTAATGGTACTCCGCCCAGAATGCCGGGTCGGCCTTGGCACGCGCGTACTCGGTCTGCAATTCGTCCAGCGCAGCCATCAGTGTTTCTGCCACATACACGCCCCCGTGCAGGCCGAAGTGGCCTGCCGCATCGGGCAGATCATAATGATCCATGTCTTGCTCCTGAAATGAAGGCTGCCATACGGGCAGCGTCCTTGATTCCTTTTGCGCTCTCGACCCCACTGGAGACATCCACCGCCGCCGGATGCACCTGGCGCAGCGCCGCCGCAATATTGTGTTCATCCAGCCCGCCAGACAGAATCAGCGGCAGCGGCAAATCCTCGGCCAGCAAACTCCAGTCAAACGTCTGGCCGGTGCCGCCATGCACGCCCTCGACAAAGGCATCGGTCAGCAGCCCACGTGCGCCGGCATAGCGTTTGGCCATGGCGGCAAGGTCAGTGCCGGCCTGCACCCGTACCGCCTTGAGATAAGGGCGATGGAAACTGGCACAAAAT
>NZ_RJTZ01000104.1:0-10705 GCF_024343515.1 Aquitalea sp. S1-19
CAATATGCTGGCGATGGTCAAAATTCAGACCAAGAAGACAATGAGCAGTACCCCCGATGGCATCAGTAACTTCAATCCGGGGGATATGGCAGGAAAAACGACGGACTTTCAGGGCTTTTTCGGTCAGCTGGTCAGCTTTGTCGGTAACAAAACCAATGAAGTTAAAATTGCCGCACAGGCTCAGGCCGTGAGCCTGAAGGAAACCTATGTGACACGCGAAAATTTTTCCGGCGTTAACCTCGATATCGAAGCGGCCAACCTGATCCGTTTTCAGCAAGCGTATCAGGCGTCCAGTAAGGTCATCCAGATTGCACAGCAGGTTTTTTCCGATCTGCTGCAAATGCGCTAACAGAGGTATTGCATCATGCGTATCAGCTCTAATTCCCAATATATCGCCACCAATTACAGCCTTAGCAGCAATCAGGCACGGTTGGCCAGCCTGAACGAACAGCTTTCATCGCTTAAACGCATCAACCGCCCATCGGATGATCCGGTTGCCTCCGCCCAATTGATCAATCTGGGTCAGTCCATATCGCGCAATGATCAGATGATGATCAATACCCGGACTATAGAGTCGACGCTTGCTTTATCCGAGGAATATCTGTTCCGTGGAGGGGAGGTCCTGCAAAGTATTCAGAATCTGGCCATTCAGGCAGGTAATGCCTCATTGACGGATGAGGATCGCAGCTATTTGCGTACCCAGTTGCAGGAGCAGGTCAAAGGCCTGGTCGGGATTGCCAATAGTGCGGACGGTCAGGGCAAGTACCTGTTTAGTGGCACCAAGTCGGATACGCCGCCATTCGAGCTGACGCTGGAGCCGACCATGAGCATCCAGTACAAGGGAGACTGGCAACGGCAGGATGTCGCGGCTTCTGCGTCTCGTGATATTGCCATTACCGAGCCGGGGGGGCTGTTGTTTGGTGCCTCGTCTACGGTGGCGAATGCGGACAAGCCTGACGAATTCAGCGCCGGAAACGAGTTGTGGCAGGCTCTGGCCCGTTTTGACCAGATTCTGGCGGATGGTCCTAAGGGGATGGCCAAGGCGGGGCCTGATGGCGAGGTCGTGATGGATAATGCGACGCCGCCTGCTGCGGTGCTGGGGGCAGATGGCAAACCCCTGCAGTTCAAGGACGGTTTGCCGCGACTGGATGCGAATGGTGCTGCACTGCTTGAGCCCGTGCTGGATGCAGGTGGCAACCCTGTGTTGGGGCCGGATGGTGTGACCCCCTTGCAGCAGGCGAAAACAAAGGATTTGCCGCCAACCTATGATGAGTCGCTAGCCAAAACCATTGAAGGCTTGAAGGATGGGCATGAGCAATTGCTGCGCTCACATACCTCTATCGGTGCGCGCCGCGCCGAGGTAGAAACTTTGAGCAAAACCGGCGAAGGTCTGGATGTGCAATATAAAGCTGCCGTAGGCCAGTTGCAGGATCTGGATTATGTGCAGGCGATTACCGACCTTAATATGGCGATCACCGCGATGGACACCACGCAAAAAACCTACAAGCTGGTGTCCGAACTCAGTCTGTTCAAATACATCTGACCCGCGCCGGTAAATGCCGCTTCAGGCGGCAACTGGCTCGATGACGATCCCCGCCCTCAGTCCCGGTTTTACGCCGGGGTTGGGGAACAGGATGCGCTCAGTCCCTCCTTGCGCGATATAGCGCGTATCGCCATCCTCGGCAATTACCATGCCGTCAGGCAGCAGAGTGAAATTCTCTACCTTGTCATCCAGATTGAGCCTGAATGCATCGCTGTGCTTGATTAGATTGTATTTGGCTTGAAATAGCAGCGGGCAGGGGGCGAGCCTGGGTTTTGCTGCGGCCAAGAGTCGGCGTAAGCCTTCTTCAATGCCGGCAAAGCGGGATAGATCATTTTCGCCGAAGGGGCGTGCCTTGCCCAGTTCCAGTGTAAAAGCGTCGGCCTGACAGTGGTAGCTGGTGTAATAGCTGAAGGTCGCGGCAGGTGCGCTATGCAATAGCAGTGCCTCTATCCCGCAACCGCCTAGCCACGCCTGTTGCTCGTCGTTTTGCTTCTTGTCGTGCAAAAAGGGGACGATGGCGAATTTTTCGAATACCGAGCCGCGAATGGCCGTATGCAAATCGTAGTGCAGGCGCCGTGCGCCCTCGGGTGTGGTTGAGAAGAAATGCGCGGCAGTGCGTTCGATCTCGGCTGCGCGCAAAGCTTCCTGCGCATTGGGGTGTTGCTGGTGTGCCCCGGCAAACAGCCGGTTCATATCGAAATCGATATAGCGCTCGCCGCTCTTGAGTGCAATAGGGTGGCCCAAAACCAGCAATAGCCGGGCCTGCAATAGAAGGCGCCCGGCGATAATGTCGCCAAGCAGGGTATTGAGGACTTCGACCGGCGCAGTTTCATTGCCGTGGATGCCGGCGGATATCAGGATATGGTCGGCATGCGCGGCTAGCTTGTGCGGAACGAGTTCCAGCAAGCCATGGCCAGGCCAGACCATGCGTAGTTGTGTGAGTGTGCAGGAGGCCGGGAAGTCGGTTTTTGCTGCCGCAAGCGTGGCAGCGAGGAAGTCGGCGTGAGGGCTGAACGGCATGGCGGACACATTTCCTGGCGGGTAGCGTATTAACGGTTTGACATAGCATACGGCAAAAGCGGGTGCTTTTGCCAACGGTGCTATCCGCTATAGGCTACCCGCCTGCCGGGCTTAGTCCTGCCAGTGCGGTTTGCGCTTTTCGATGAAGGCGCGCAAACCTTCCCGCCCTTCTTGGCTGCTGCGTGTTTCACTGGCACGGTGGATGGCCAGCTCCATTGCTTCCTTGGTCGTACCCAGTAAAGCCAGATCATTAATCAGGCATTTTGCCTGATGCATGGCCTGCGGGCCATTACACAGCAAGTTGCTCACTTGTAGTGCGATGGCGCTATCCAGTTCCTCGTCTTCGACAACCTGGTGCAGTAGACCCAGCCGTTTGGCCTTGCCTGCATTGAGCCGCTCGGCGCTGAGGAAATAGCGCCGGGCGGCACGCTCGCCAATAGCACGCAGTACAAAAGGCGCAATGGATGCCGGAATGGCGCCTATGCGGGTATCGGGGAAGCTGAACAGGGCTTCGGACACCCCGTAGGCAATATCACAACAACTGATGAGTCCGGCACCAATGCCGAAAGCCGAGCCTTGTACCCGAGCGATAGTAGGCTGGGGCAGGGTGTCCAGCGTATGCAGCATGGTGGTGACCAGACGGGCTTGCTGTGCGATTTCATCGGCACTGGCACCGGCTATCCTTTGCAGCCACGCCATATCGTGGCCGGCCGAGAAGTTGATGCCGTTACCGGTCAGGATGACGATACGAATACTTTCATCGGCTGCGACCTGACGCAGGGTGTGGGTGAGCAGGCCCACCATCTCGTCGTCCATGGCGTTGTGCAGGTCGGGGCGGTTGAGGCGGATAGTGGCAACGCCGCGTGTGTCTTGGCTGAGTAGGATGGTCGCTGTCATTCTGGTTTCCTTGTCTTTATCCGGCAAAGTGCGTAATGGCGTGCGCCAGGGCCTGTGGTGCCTCCAGATGCAAGGCATGGCCGCAATCATCCAGCTGCAATAAGCGGGCATGCGGACTGTTTTGCGCCAGCAGGGCGGACTGGTAATAGGGCGTCAGACGGTCGACGCTGCCTACGATGACCAGTGTCTCGCAATCGAGGCCATTTAGCCAAGCGCGCGCATCATGTTCAAGCACGCCACGGCTTAGGCGTTGTGTCGCCGGCCAGTCTACGTTGGCCGCGATTTCGCGCAAGCGAGGCAGCATGGCCTTTTGTGTGCTGAGAAAATGGCTGGAAAATAGCCAGGGCAGGCCGGTGTCAAAGCGCAGCTCAAAGCCGCCGGCCTCATCCGAGCTGGCCCAGTTGCGGGCAATCAGTTCATTGACCGGGTCTGACCAGGCTAGCGTTGCGGCCAGTATCAGGCGCGACAGCCGCTTGGCATGTCGCCGTGCAAAGTGTTGTGCCACCATGCCGCCATAAGACAATCCGGCCACATTGGCTTGCCCGATTTGCAACTGATCCAGCAAGGACGCGACATCATCCGCCTGATCGCTCAGGCAATAGTGCTCGGCCGGTGGCTTGGCACTTAAGCCCTGACCGCAAAAATCCAGTTGTAAAACCCGGAAGTGTGGTGTCAGAAAAGGCAGTAGCAAGCCCCATGCTGCCGTGCTCATTGTGATGCCGTTAAGTAGCAGTAATGCCGGCTTGTCCCTGTTGCCGTGGTCTTCATAGAACAAGCGCTGCTGCCGGGCTTCAAAGTAGGGCATGCGTCACCTCCGATCCTGTTTATACCATTGTAGTGTCTTCCTGCGCATGCTCCGGATTCTTTACCGGGCACGCAATCTTGCTTGGTCTGTTTGAGTATTTAAACAGGTGTGCACTTTCTTTGGCTTTTTTGCCGATTCTATTGTCTGACAATGTCGCGGTTTGCATGGCGTGCTGGTGTTTTTTGTTTAAGCCCGTGTTTTTTATGCATTATCTTGCGCTGCAGCAATGAAAAAGTCCGCATTTGATGCTTGTCAATTTTATTAAACATGACATAAGCTGCAGGTGCATTTTGCCATTTGGATAATTGTGTGGTGCTGCCAGGGTGTTGTGGCGGCGTACAAGATGACAGATCAGGCTGCCGGATGTGTGGTCGGCGCCGTGCCGAGGCATGCAATTTGCTTATGCTTGAGCGGATCAAGCTGCAATCAAAAAACTAGAAGTTGCGCAGCAAACCAAATCTACATTGAGGGAGTCATCATGACGGAAGCTGTTGTTGCCTCATCCGGCGCGGCCAAAGCTGCGGCGGATCAGCCTTATCTGAAAATTGCCGGCATCGTTAAAAAGTTCGGCGACAATTTTGCCGTCGATAATCTCGACCTTGAAATCCAGCAGCACGAGATTTTTGCCTTGCTGGGCAGCTCCGGTTGCGGCAAGTCGACGCTGCTGCGCATGCTGGCGGGCATGGAGCGCCCGACCTCGGGCAAGATCATTCTGGACGGGCAGGACATTACCCAGTTGGCCCCGTATGAGCGCCCGCTCAATATGATGTTCCAGAGCTATGCCCTGTTCCCGCATATGACTGTCGAGCAGAATATCGCCTTTGGCCTGAAGCAGGATGGCCTGCCCAAGGATGAAATCGCCAACCGCGTACTGGAGATGCTGGATCTGGTGCAGTTGCGCAAATACGCCAGCCGCAAGCCTTACCAGTTGTCCGGTGGCCAGCAACAGCGTGTCGCTCTGGCGCGTAGCTTGGCCAAGCGGCCGAAAATGCTGTTGCTGGATGAGCCACTGGGCGCGCTGGACAAGAAGCTTCGGCAGCAGACCCAGTTGGAACTGGTCAATACGCTGGAAAAGGTCGGCGTGACTTGCATCATGGTGACGCATGACCAGGAAGAAGCGATGACCATGGCCACGCGTATCGGCATTATGAGCGAGGGCAAGCTGTTGCAGGTCGGCACGCCGTCACAGATTTACGACTATCCGAATTGCCGTTTTACCGCCGAATTCATTGGCGAGACCAATCTCTTTACCGGTCAGGTGGTAGTCGATGAAGCCGACCGCGTCGAAATAGAAACCGCCGAGCTGGGCGGGCGCATCCAGGTCAGTCACGGTATCACCGGCCCTAAGGGTATGGATGTCTGGGCCAGTGTCCGCCCGGAAGATGTCCGTATCGATATCCGCCCCATCGCAGCCGGCCCCAATGCCGCGCGCGGCAAGGTCAAGGAAATCGCTTACCTTGGCAGTTTCTCCATCTATCACGTGATTTTGCCCAGTGGCAAAGTGGTCAAGTCCATGGTGCCGGCCAACCGCTGGTACGAGGCGGGCGAGCAGGAGCCGACCTGGAACGATGAAGTGTATGTCAGCTGGCGCGCCGACATGCCTGTCGTGCTGACCGCTTAAGGAGGACGGCCCGATGGACATCCAGCGTTTTGCCAAAAAGTGGCTCAAACCCGGGCGCGGCAGCGTGATCGCCATGCCGTATCTGTGGCTGGGCGTATTTTTTCTGATTCCGTTTTTCATCGTGCTCAAGATCAGTTTTGCCGAGCAGGATATTGCCATTCCGCCGTTTACCAGCTTGCTGGCGTATGAGGAGGGCTTTCTTAATATCAAGGTCAACCTGTCGAATTTCCTGTTCATCTTTACCGATGAATTTTATTTCGACACCTATATCTCATCGCTCAAGGTTGCCCTGGTGACCACGGTGCTGTGCCTGCTTCTGGGCTATCCGATCGCCTATGCCATTGCCCGTACCGATCCTGCGCGGCGCAATGTGCTGCTGATGCTGGTGATGTTGCCGTTCTGGACTTCTTTCTTGCTGCGCGTCTATGCCTGGATGGGCTTGCTGAATGAAAACGGCCTGATCAACACCTTTTTGCTATGGACTGGCGTGATCAGCGAGCCTTTGCAGATGTTCCATACCGACTTCTCGCTTTACTTAGTGATGTTGTATGCCTATCTGCCGTTTATGATCCTGCCGCTTTACTCGCATCTGGTGAAGATGGATGTGCGCTTGCTGGAAGCTGCGGGCGACTTGGGCGCCAAGCCCTTGAAGGCGTTTGCCACCATTACCTTGCCCTTGTCCAGAAACGGCATTATCGCGGGCTCCATGCTGGTGTTTATTCCGGCGGTGGGCGAGTTTGTGATTCCAGAGCTGGTTGGCAGTTCGGAAACGCTGATGATAGGCAAAGTGTTGTGGAACGAGTTCTTCGACAATAACAACTGGCCGATGGCCGCTGCAGTGGCGACCGTAATGGTCTTGCTATTGCTGGTGCCGATCGCCTTTTTCCACCGCTTCGAGACGCGCGAGCTGGAGGGTAAGAACCATGTATAACGGCAATAAGCTCTCGCCCTTTCTTAAAGGCGTGCTGGTCGTGGGTTTTCTGTTTCTGTACATACCCATACTCAGCCTGATCGTCTATTCGTTTAATGAGTCCAAACTGGTGACCTTATGGGGCGGCTTTTCGCTGCGCTGGTATGCGTCGCTGTTCGAGAACGAGCAGATCATCTCGGCGGTATGGCTGTCCATCCGTATTGCGCTGGCCAGTGCCACGGCCGCGGTGGTGCTGGGTACCATCGCAGGCTTTGTCTCGGCGCGTTTCAAGCGTTTTCGCGGCAGCACGCTATTTGCCGGCATGCTGACCGCGCCGATGGTGATGCCCGAGGTGATTACCGGTCTGTCCATGCTGCTTTTGTTTATCTCCCTGCAGCAACTGACCGGCTACCCGTCCGAACGCGGCTTTTTCACGATCTGGGTCGGTCATACCACCTTGTGCATGGCTTATGTTGCGGTCGTGGTGCGCTCGCGTCTGGTGGAAATGGACAAGAGTCTGGAAGAGGCGGCGATGGATCTGGGCGCGCGTCCGTTCAAGATTTTCTTCGTGATCACCTTGCCGTTGATCTCGCAGGCGATTGCTTCGGGCTTTTTGCTCTCGATCACCCTGTCGCTGGATGATCTGGTGACCACCGCCTTCCTGTCCGGCCCCGGCTCGACCACCTTGCCGCAAGTGATCTTCTCCAAAGTGCGTCTGGGCCTGAATCCGGAAATCAATGCGCTGGCCAGTATCACGGTGCTGATCGTTGGTATTTTCGTGATCCTCGCCAACTACCTGATGCTTAACTCGCAAAGAAAACGCGAGCGCGCGATTGCCGAGGCGATGCGCGGCGATGCACCGGTTCTGCCTTCACCGCCTGTCGGCGTCGAGGGTATGGGTCGCCCGGGGCGCGCTTAAGCCCCAAGCCGCAGCGCCTTTTGCCTGCGCTGCGGCTGTTTTGATCTTGCTGTTTTAAGCCATTCTTCGACTCTTTGACCCGACTTTACCCGGACATTCAAGTTCATGCTGACCTTTGCCCATCAAGCCCACGTGCCGTCTTATTACGCTGCTACCGCCACGCCCTGGTCCGACCAGCCCCCCTTGCAGGGCGCGGTCGCAAGCGATGTCTGCGTAGTGGGCGGTGGGCTGGCTGGACTGTCGGCTGCGCTGAATCTGGCCGAGCGAGGCTTTTCCGTGACCTTGCTGGAGGGCGCGCGCATAGGCTGGGGTGCATCCGGGCGTAATGGCGGGCAGGTGATTGTCGGCTACTCCTGCGATATCGATACCATCAAGGCGCAGCTGGGGCCGGATATGGCGCGCACCTTCTGGGATATGTCGGTGGAAGCGGTCGACATCATTGATGAACGGGTCAAACGCCATCAGATAGACTGCGACTGGGTACGCGGTTTTTGCAATGCGGCGGTGAAGCCTTCCGCCATGGACGATCTTAAAGAGTGGCAGGCGACGCTGGAGCAGGATTACGGCTATGGCGGCACCGAGATGTGGAGCCGCGCGCAGCTGGCGGAGCAGCTGGGCAGCTTGCGCTATCAGGGGGGCTTGTTCGACCCGCGCTCCGGCCATATCCATCCGCTTAATTATGCGCTGGGTCTGGCACGAGCCTGTCTCGAAGCCGGCGTGGTCATTCATGAAAACTCGCCGGTGACCGGCATCGACGAGGGCCCGCGTCCACGCGTGCGCTCGGAGTCGGGGCAGGTGAACTGCGCGCATGTGGTGCTGGCGTGCAATTCGTATATCGGGGGGCTGGCCCCAAAGCTCGAGCGCAAAATCATGCCGGCAGGGACTTATGTAATTGCGACCGAGCCCTTGGGGGAGGCGCGAGCCAAGGCCTTGATCGGCAATAATATGGCGGTATGCGACACCCAGTTCGTGCTGGATTATTACCGTTTAAGTGCCGATCACCGGCTGCTGTTCGGCGGTAAGGTCAGCTACTCCGGGCGCGAGCCGGTCAATCTTTCTGAAGCCATGCGGCAAGACATGCTCAGGGTGTTCCCGCAACTGGCTGATGTGAAAATCGACTATGCCTGGGGCGGTATGTGCGATATCACCATGAACCGCGCGCCGGATTTTGGCCGGCTGTCCAGCAATGTCTACTACCTGCAGGGCTTCTCCGGCCATGGTGTCAATATTACCGGCCTGGCCGGGCGCGTGGTGGCTGAGGCCATCGCCGGCTCGGCCAGCCGCTTTGATCTGTTCGGCAAGTTGCGTCACCGCGATTTCCCTGGCGGCAAACTGCTGCGTACGCCGGCACTGGTGCTGGGGATGGCCTACTATCGCTTGCGTGACTATTTGTAAGCGCAGCGGTTCACGCGGCCAGCTCCGTTAAGCGCCTTCGGGCGCTTTTTGATATTGCAACATTTCAACTTTAGTTGTATTGTTGAAGCATGGAAAACCAAACCGCTACCCACATTTTCGAATCGCTGTCCTCCGGCATCCGCCTCGACGCCTTTCGCCTGCTGGTCAAACATGGTCATGCAGGGCTGGTGGCCGGAGAAATTGCCGCTGTGCTGGATCTTGCGCCTAACAAGCTGTCCTTCCATCTCAAGGCACTGACGCATGCGGGCCTGGTATCGGTGACGCAGGAGGGACGCTTTCAGCGCTACCGTGCCAATCTGCCGCTGATGCTGGAATTGATCGCCTATCTCACCGCCGAGTGTTGCAGCGGCAAGCCGGAGGAGTGTCTCGATGCGCGTGCCGCTTCGTGCTGCCCGGACACCGTTTTGCCCCCTGTTTCTCCTAAGCTGGAATCTTAAGCATGAATATTCTTTTTCTGTGTACCGGCAACTCCTGCCGCTCCATTCTTGGCGAAGTCACCTTTAATCATCTGGCACCGGAAGGCTTTAGGGCTATGAGTGCCGGCAGCCAGCCGGCAGGTTATGTTCACCCGCGCTCGATCGCGCTGCTTGCGCGCGAAGGCATGAAGATCGATGGACTAAGCAGCAAGAGCTGGGATGCGCTGCCGGCTATCCCCGATATCGTGATTACCGTGTGCGCATCCGCCGCCGGCGAAACCTGCCCGGCCTATCTGGGCCCGGCGCTGCGTACGCACTGGGGGGTGGAAGACCCGGCGCATGCGAGCGGCACGGACAGCGAAATCGACGCGGCCTTTACTGCGGCCTACGCCACTTTGCGTGCGCGCATCGAGGCGCTGCTGGCCTTGCCGCTGGCAAGCATGGATCGCAGTGAGCTTAAGGCCGAGCTGGATCGTATCGGCCGTGAAGTCTTCTGATGTGATTAACATTTCAACATTATTAGGATTATTGATATGAAAAAAATCGAGATTTTCGACCCGGCACTGTGTTGTGCGACCGGTGTCTGCGGCACCGAGATTGATCAGGCACTGGTGAACTTCGCCGCCGACTTTGACTGGGCCAAGGCGCAGGGGGCCGACATCTGTCGCTTCAACCTGGCGCAAGAGCCGCTGGCCTTTGCCGAAAACCCGGTGGTTAAAGGCTTTCTCGAGCGCTCCGGCGCCGACTTGTTGCCGCTTGTGCTAGTTAACGGCGAGATTGCCTTGATGGGGCGCTATCCGCGCCGCGCCGAGCTGGCGCGTTTTGCCGGTATCTCGACTTTTGCCGCCGCCAGCGCGCCAGCCCAGTCATCCTGCTGTGGTGGCAACACCGGCTGCTGCTGAAGGAGTCCGGCATGCACTTTCTGGAGAATCCGCCCGCTTTCCTGTTTTTCACTGGCAAGGGCGGGGTCGGCAAGACCTCGATCGCCTGCGCCAGTGCCGTCCGTCTGGCGCGTAGCGGTCAGCGCGTATTGCTGGTCAGCACCGACCCGGCATCCAATGTCGGACAGGTATTCGGCCAGAGCATAGGTAATACGATCCGTCCGATTGCAGCGGTAGCGGGCTTGTCGGCGCTGGAAATCGACCCGCAAGCCGCCGC
>NZ_RJTZ01000105.1:0-10328 GCF_024343515.1 Aquitalea sp. S1-19
TGGTGGCATTGCAGATCATGGCCAACGATCAGGCGGTGACGCTTGGCAACGCTGGCGGCATGCTGCAGATGAATGTGTACAAGCCGCTGATCATACGCAACCTGCTGGAGTCCTTGCGCCTGGCGGGCGATGCGATGGACAGCTTTAACCGGCACCTCGTCGCAAACTGCCAGGCCGACAGCGCCCGCCTTGCACGCGATGTCGAGAGCACGCTGATGCGCGTAACCGCGCTGGCACCGGTCATAGGCTATGAGCAGGCAGCCAGAATCGCACAGCTGGCATTGACGCAAGATTTGCCGCTACGGGTAGCAGCCTTGCAAATGGGAGTGGAAGCGGCGCTGTTCGATAAGCTCTGCGATGCGGGCGCAATGGCAGGACCAGACAGGAAGACAGATCCAGACTAGGCAGCGCAGCGCGCCAATCCGCTTGTCGCCAAAAGTTGCAAAGCCGCCTCCAGCATCGCCGTCTGGGCAGCCAAGGCACCTGCGGTAGCCTCGACATTGATATACGGGATAGCGTGAGCTGCAGCGTAAACAGACAAGGAGCCATCGTCCGGCGCGTTCTTGTCTTGCAGCACCACATTGAAACCCTGCGCGGCCAGCGGCAAGAACAGCCGCTTTTCGCTCACCAGTAAAAACTGGTCGGGCGAAACACCCGGCGCCAATGACACTTCAGCGGCGCTACTGGCTAGCGCGCCGCCGGGCAAATAGCTGGCGGCCGAATAGCCGCCGGGATGGTTATTGTGCAGGCTGATGATGGCACTGGCGCTATCTGGCGCCAGTTGCGCAAGCAAAGTCTCGGTAAAGCCGGCCAGCGCGAGGCGCGCGGCCGCGCTGTTCGAACCGTAGTGTTCCAGTGTTGCCGCGAGCCCTGCCCGGCTGAAGATACGGTTGGGATCGGCGCGTGCATCATCGCCATTCACCCCAAAGCGCAACAGGCGCCCGCCGCCATGGTGCAAACTCAGCAAACGTCCGCCATAGCGCGGCAGCAAGGCGCCACCGGCAGCCAAGGCCGTGCTTTCATTCTCGTGCACATTAAGCAGCAGCACGCAGGACGTGCCACTGCGCCGCTCGGCCAACAGCACGGCACCGTCTCCCAGCGCCAGACGGGTGAGCTTGCTGCCCGGCTCGATAGCGGTGGTGGCTGGCGGTATAAAAAGTGGCGGCGCCCGGCCGGCACAGCCACTCAATAACACAAGCAGCAGAGCCGACAGCAGGCGCAGGGCAAGATCAGGCCGTCGTCCGTGCGGCGACATATTGCTGGTACTCTTCTTCGCTGAAGACATCATCCTGGTGCTCGACCCGGTCAAGAAACACCAGCCCGTCCAGATGATCCAGTTCATGCTGGAAAATGCGCGCAACAAAACCGTCCAGCACCTGCCGGCAACACTGGCCGTGGCGGTCGGTATATTCAACCTCGATGCTCTGGTGGCGCGGCACCAGAGCACGCAAGCCGCCAACGCTCAGACAGCCTTCCCAGTCTTTGACCTTTTCGCTGCCATAGCACAGCACGCACGGGTTGATCATGGCGGTCGGCGCCATATCAGGCGCATACGGGTAGCGCACGCTGGGACGGGAAGCCACGACAAACAGGCGTAGCGAAGAAGCAATCTGTGGGGCGGCAATGCCGACCCCGTTTGCCTCCTTGACGCTGGCAATCAGCGTATCAATCAGGGCTTGAACGGCAGACGCATGAATATCGGCCACAGGCTGCGCCACCTGGCGCAGTACCGGGTGGCCTAGCTGGATAATGGGGGTGTCGGCAGGCACGGCAGAACTCCAGAAACGGATGGCAGCTCCGGATCATAGCAGAGCACGGTGCCGGCCTTTAGAAACGGCAGAGAAAGGTCACCAGAAACGGCACCGACAGATCGACGGCAAAGCCGTGCAGCATGGCGACAAAAATCCAGTCACGCCCGCACACGCGGCTGATCACCGGCAAGGTCGTGTCCATGGTGGTGGCGCCACCGGCGGCAATCGGCGCCAGCTTGCCGAAAGCCTTGAATAGCAGCGGTGCCATCAACAGCGCGAAGATTTCACGGAATACATTGGACACCAGCGCGACGGTGCCAAGTTCGGCACCCTTGTACTGGGTGATAAAGATGGAAGACAGCGAGTAATAGCCGAAGCCCGAACCGATCGCCATCGACTCGGTGGCCGACACATTATCCAGCGCAAAGCTGATGGCAAAGCTGCCCAGCAAGGTGCCGACTATGGTGGCCAGCGGAATCAGCAGGATCTTGGGCTGCATGCGCGCGATGGTGCGGCGCAGGGTGTCGTCGGCCCCGACCGATACGCCAACGCAAAACAGCAAGAAAAACAGCGCATACAGGGTAAAGTCGCTCTCGCTCAGCCACAGCGGCAAAGCGCCCGACCAGCCCAGCATCACCCCGAGCACGAAAAAAGCAATAATCGTCAGCGCGCCCTTCATGCTTCATCCTTGCGGAAAAAGCGCACATAGACCCACCACGACGCCAGTACGCTGCCCATGGTCGACGCCAGCGAAATCACCACACCGGTCACGCCTATGGTCGACAGATTGGACAGAATCGCCTCATTGCCGCCCACCGACAGGCCAAGCAGAAACAGCAGCAGAAAAATGGCCAGCGAAATCAGCCGGCCGATATGGCGCACATGACGCCAGTCGCGCAGCAAATGGCCGGCGACAATACCTGCCAGCAGACAGGCAATCACACTGAACATGGGAACTCCGCAAACAGGATGCGCGCCGGCGCAAAGCCGGACACAGCTAAACAGGACCCATCATGTTTACCATGCGCCGCAACATTGCTCAACCCGTTCCGGATACTGTATTTGATTTTTAAATGACAAAGCCGGCATTCACCGGCCCCGCACGCTATGCCTCGGCCACTTCCCCCTGCTGCTGCAAGGCCCACATCTCGGCATAGCGCCCGCCTTTTTCCACCAGCGCACGGTGCGTGCCCTGCTCCAGTACGCGCCCGTGCTCCAGCACCACAATCTCGTCGGCGTCGACCACGGTAGACAGGCGATGCGCAATCACCAGCGTGGTGCGGTTGGCCGAGATGGCCGCCAATTCCTGCTGGATGGATTTTTCGGTGCGCGAATCCAGCGCACTGGTGGCCTCATCGAAAATCAGGATGGGCGGATTCTTGAGAATGGTGCGGGCAATGGCTACGCGCTGTTTTTCGCCGCCGGAAAGCTTGAGGCCGCGCTCGCCGACCATGGTGTCGTAGCCATCGGGCAGGCTGACGACAAAATCGTGGATATGCGCGCTTTTGGCGGCCTCCACCACCTCGGCCTGGCTGGCACCGGGGCGGCCATAGGCGATGTTGTAGCCGATGGTGTCGTTGAACAGCACCGTATCCTGCGGCACGATGCCGATATGGGCGCGCAGGCTGTCTTGCGTCAGTGCGCGGATATCGCGGCCATTGATGCTGATGCGGCCATGGCTGACATCGTAAAAGCGAAACAGCAGGCGCGATAGCGTCGATTTGCCGGCACCGGACGAGCCGACCACCGCCAGCGTCTTGCCTTCGGGAATAGTCAGGCTGACGCCATGCAGAATCTGGCGTTTGCTGTCGTAGCCGAAATCGACCCCGTCAAAGCGCACGCTGGCGCTACGCGTATCCAGCACCTCTGCATTGGCCGCATCATCCACCTCGGCGCCTTCATCCAGCAGGGAAAACATGCGCTCCATATCGGCCAGCGAGTGGCGGATTTCGCGATAGACAAAACCGAGGAAATGCAGCGGCGACCATAACTGGGTCAGGAAGGCCGACACCAGCACCACATCGCCCACGCTCATGGTGCCGCCCACCACGCCTTGCGCCGCCATCACCATCACCGCCGTCACGCCAAAGGCGATAATCACGCCTTGACCGGCATTCAGCATGGACAGCGATACCTGGTTTTTCACCGCCGATTTTTCCCATGCCGCCAGACCCGCATCGTAGCGCGCGGCTTCTACGCCTTCGTTGCCGAAGTACTTCACCGTCTCGTAATTGATCAGCGCATCGATTGCCTTGCTATTGGCCTTGGAGTCCAGTTCGTTCATCGAGCGGCGAAACACCGTGCGCCACTCGGTTACCAGCAAGGTGAAGGTGATATAGACCGCGATAGTGGCAAAGCTGACGATGGCAAACCACACATCGTAGCGCGCCAGCAAAATGCCGATCACCAGTGCAATCTCGATCAGCGTCGGCAGGATATTGAACACGGTAAAGTTGAGCAAAAAGCCGATGCCCTTGGTGCCACGCTCGATATCACGGCTCATGCCGCCCGTCTGGCGGTTAAGGTGAAAGCGCAAGGACAGGCGGAACAGATGGTTGAATATCTGCCGCGCCACCTGACGGATCGCACCCTGTATCACCCGCGCAAACACCGCGTCGCGCATTTCGCCCAGCACGCTGGACAGCAAGCGGGCAATACCGAAGCCGGCCAGTGCCATCACCGGCACCGCGAGCGCACTTGCCGGCACCGACAAAGCGTCAACAATATCCTTGAGGTAAAGCGGCACGGTCACGGTCGCGACTTTGGCCAGAATCAGGCAGGACAGCGCCAGCACCAGGCGGAACTTGAACTGCATCAGATAAGGCAGCAGCGTTTTTAAGGTCTTGACGTCGTTGCGGTTGCTTGGCGCCGGGCCGGTATGGGTAAATCTCATGACAAAAACTTGCCTATTGGTGACAGTTTGACCAAGAGTGAATAAAACACCCAAGGCCAAACTTATGTGGATTTTATTGCTGGAAGCGCTGTTCGCCCTGTTGCTGGGCGGCTTTATCGTCTGGTGGACCTGGCCACGGGGTTAGGAAACTATCCGATACCCCACGTCACATCCTCAATGCAGCATCCGCGGCAGGACCAGATGGAACTCGGGAATGTCGGCATCAAAACGCTGGCCATCGTCCGCCTGCATCTGGTAGCTGCCGCGCATCTGGCCCCACGGCGTCGTCAGCTGTGCCCAGCTGCTGTACTCGAACACCTGGCCGGGCGCCAGATGGGGCTGCTCGCCGATCACGCCCTGACCCCGCACCTCCTGCAGCGCGCCATGTGCATCGCTGATCAGCCAGTGGCGACTGATCAGCGTCGCGCCGATATTACCCAGATTGCGGATACGCACCTGATAGCCAAAAGCGTACTGGTCATGGGCAATATCCGATTGCTCCTCGATAAAAAAAGCACTGACCTCAACCTCAATTCGATACTGCTCGCTCATATCCCGTCCCTATGTCTGTCCCGACAATGGTTGCATCATAACCTGTCCCGGCTAGCTTGCCTGCAACAAGGATCATCCCGGCCCTGACACCCCGCCTTAGGCAATTGACATTGCGATGGCGAATGGCGAGAATCAGCCGCCGCCCTGTAGCGGTTTTCCTTGCCTTTGCCCATGTCCGAGCACACCTCCCGCCTGAAACTGCCTTCACGCAAACATGCCGCCATTGGCGCCGGCTTAGTGCTACTGGCCATTATCGTTGCCACCTTGCTGTCGTCAGGCGGGCAGACCCTGCCCGGCGCGCAAAACGGGCCGGAACTGCTCGCGCCGTATACGCCTTCATCCAATGAAGACAGCGTCAGCGCCTATACGCCCAAACCCCACTCCAATACCGTGACCATCCTGCCACGGGCCGCGAGTGTGCGTAGCCCCCAGCCCGATCAGGCCGCCAGCGATGCGCTCGCAATCTTGGCAGAAGAAGTCACCATCGTGGAGGAGGCGGTCCCGCCAAGCGCGGAGCCCGCTGACACCCCCGCCGCCGAGCTCACGCACTGATACGGCAATCCGCCATGGCAGCTCAGGAACAGGGGCGTTACAATAACGGCCCCATCCTACCCTGTCGACATCATGAATT
The DNA here is from genome assembly GCF_024343515.1 of Aquitalea sp. S1-19. Classification (NCBI taxonomy): domain Bacteria; kingdom Pseudomonadati; phylum Pseudomonadota; class Betaproteobacteria; order Neisseriales; family Chromobacteriaceae; genus Aquitalea; species Aquitalea sp. S1-19. Next base: position 5,828 of record NZ_RJTZ01000105.1, read on the forward strand.
TCCGTATCGCACCCAGCCTGCTTTCCGCCGACTTTGCCCGTCTGGGCGATGAAGTCAAAGATGTCATCGCCGCCGGCGCCGACATCATCCACTTCGACGTGATGGACAACCACTACGTCCCCAACCTGACCATAGGCCCGCTGGTCTGCGAAGCCATCCGCCCGCACACCACCGCACCCATTGACGTGCACCTGATGGTCAAGCCGGTCGATGCGCTGGCGGCGATGTTTGCCAAGGCCGGTGCCGATATCATCACCTTCCATCCGGAAGGCTCCGAACACATCGACCGCACGCTGGGCCTGATCCGCGACGCCGGCTGCAAAGCCGGCCTGGTGTTCAACCCGGCAACCAGCCTGTCCTACCTTGACCATGTAATGGACAAGGTAGACATGATCCTGATCATGTCGGTCAACCCCGGCTTCGGCGGCCAGAGCTTTATCCCCGAGGCGCTGAACAAGATCCGCGCCGCACGCACGCGCATCGACGAATACACGGCAAAAACCGGGCGCGAAATCTGGCTGGAAGTTGACGGCGGGGTCAAGGTCGACAATATCCGCGCCATCGCAGAGGCCGGTGCCGACACCTTTGTCGCCGGCTCCGCCATCTATGGGCAGCCTGACTACAAAGCCGTCATCGACGCCATGCGCGCCGAGCTTTCCCAGGCAGGCCGCTAATGCGTCACGGCATCCTGCTCACCGGCGCATCGCGCGGTCTGGGCGCTGCCCTTGCGCGCACGCTCGCAACAAAAGACAGCGATCTTGTCTGTATCGCGCGCCAGAGCGATGAGACCCTCACGCTGCCCGAGGGCGCGCGCCTGGCCTGGGTTCAGGCGGATCTGGCCGACAGTGCCCTGCTGGAACTGGTGGCAGAGCGCGCGCTGGCGGCACTGGGGACAGGCCCGTTTGCCACGCTGACGCTGATCAATAACGCCGGCACCGTTGCGCCCATCGCCCCGTGCGGCCACTACCCGCAAGGCGGCGTCGAGCATGCGCTGGCGCTTAACACGCTCGCCCCCATGCTGTTATGTAATGCATTTCTGGCCTGGGCGGCAGGGCGTGGCGCGCAGGTGCGCATCCTCAATATCTCGTCCGGCGCTGCCGCTTCGGCCATCGCCGGCTGGAGCGTGTATGGCGCGAGCAAGGCAGCGCTGGACCATTTCAGCCGCTGCGTGGCGGCCGAGCAGGCAAGCTTGCCAGATGGTGCACGCGTGGTTTCGCTCTACCCCGGCGTAAAAGACGGCCTGGCCCTGCTGAAGGTGCTGCGCCTGCCGCTGGTGGTGATCACCAATAAGTCCGAACGCCTCGCCGTACCGCTGCTGGAGCTGCTGGAGCTGGGCGATTTGTTCTCGCTGGTCATCGGGGGCGACACCCTGAGCGAGAAAAAGCCGTCGGCCATGCCGCTGCAACACACCGCCATGGTGCTGAACCTCAAGACCGAAGAAATCGCCATGGTCGGCGACTCGATCAACGACATCCTGTCGGCCCGCGCCGCCGGCAGCCCGGCCATCGCGGTGAGCTACGGTTATGCCGATGCCGCCAATCTGGGTGCAGATATCGTGCTCGACAGCCTTGCCGAACTATACGATTTAATGAAAAATGGGTGACAATGGAAACCATTTAATGAAAAGAAGTTAAATCATGCATTCACTCTCGGTTTTCCGGCGCGGCCGATGGCGTAGCTCACAGCCCTGACCCACGCCTTATTCCACCGCCGTTTTCCAACCGGGAGCTTGACATGCAACACGAAGAATTCAGCCGCCTCGCGGCCCAAGGCTATAACCGCATCCCCGTCACCCTCGAGCTGTTCGCCGACCTCGACACCCCCTTGTCGGTCTACCTCAAGCTGGCCAACGCGCCCTATTCCTATCTGCTCGAATCGGTAGTCGGCGGCGAGCGCTTCGGCCGCTACTCGTTTATCGGCCTGCCCGCCACCACGCGCTTGCGCGTCAACGGCCAGCGCGTGCAGGTCGAGTACGGCGACAAGGTGATCGAACACCACGAAGGCGACCCGCTGGCCTTTATCGAGGCGTTCCAGACGCGCTTTCGCACCCCGCCGCTGGACGCGCTGCCGCGCTTTACCGGCGGCCTGGTCGGCTACTTCGGCTACGACACCATACGCTACGTCGAAAAACGGCTGGCAGCGGCGAAAAAGCCCGATCCGGCCGGCACGCCCGACATCCTGCTGATGCTGTCCGAAGAGCTGGCGGTGGTCGACAACCTGTCGGGCAAACTCTATCTGGTGGTGTACGCCGACCCGGCCATGCCCAACGCGCTGCAAAAGGCTCAAGCGCGGCTGGCACAGCTGCGCGCCAAACTGCGCGAGCCGGCACCGATGCCGCTATCGCTGCCGTCCACCCCCACCAGCGCCCGCTCCGAATTCGGCCAGGCCGCGTTCAAGGACGCGGTCGAATCGGCCAAACGCTATATCGTCGACGGCGACATCATGCAGGTGGTGCTGTCGCAGCGCATGGCAATGCCGTTCAGCGACTCGCCCTTGTCGCTGTACCGCGCGCTCAGAAGCCTCAATCCGTCGCCGTATATGTTCTTCTACCATTTCGACGACTTCCACGTGGTCGGCGCCTCGCCCGAAATCCTGGTGCGGCGCGAGCACGACAGCGTCACCGTGCGCCCGATCGCCGGCACCCGCGTGCGCGGCAAAACGCGCGATGAGGACGAGGCACTGGCCGCCGACCTGCTGGCCGACCCCAAGGAAATCGCCGAACACGTGATGCTGATGGATCTGGGCCGCAACGACATCGGCCGCGTCGCCGCCACCGGCTCGGTCCGCGTCACCGACAATATGGTGATCGAGCGCTACTCGCACGTGATGCACATCGTCTCCAGCGTCGAAGGCACGGTCGGGCCCGAAGTCTCCAATATCGCCATCCTGAAAGCCACCTTCCCCGCCGGCACCCTGTCCGGCGCGCCCAAGGTGCGGGCGATGGAAATCATCGACGAGTACGAGCCGACCGGCCGCGGCGTCTACGGCGGCGCCGTCGGCTACCTCGGCTTCTCCGGCGACATGGACCTGGCCATCGCCATCCGCACCGCAGTGATCAAGAACGACACCCTGTACGTACAGTCCGGCGCCGGCATCGTCGCCGACTCGGTGCCCGAATCGGAATGGCAGGAAACGCAAAACAAGGCGCGCGCGGTGATCCGCGCGGCGGAACTGGTACAGGCGGGGCTGGATGGGTAAGACTGTTTGGCCCGTTCCAAGTGATTTGAAACACTGATGGCTCCGGGAAACACCACCGAGCAGCTAAAAGTCTATTCAAGAATTTAGTACTCTACGCCACTCACAGCGGCCACATAGACCAATCCGCATTATTGAATCGAGTCATACATGAGCAAATCGCCCATCATTACCCCATGCAGCAGCTGTAATCGCGACACCCGGCAAGATGTAATAAATGAAAATATTGACAGCTTCCATGATTACCGAATGGATACCCACTATCAAATAATCGCATGCCGAGGCTGCGAAACAAAGAGCTTTAGAATAATCACCTATTATATTGAAGATGCCTATCAAATTTCAGATAACGAATGGGATGTGCCAAAAGACTTTGAAACATATCCTAAAACCCTCCCCAACCACCAGTCAATTCAAGATATAGATCGAGTACCTGATGTAGTAAGGAATATTTACCAAGAATCAATCGAAGCAATAAAGGTAAAATCAAATATACTAGGAGGAATAGGTCTAAGAGCGACCATTGAAGCAATTTGCAATGAACAAAAAATCATAGGAAGAACTCTAGAGACTCGAATAGATAAACTAAAAAAAGCAGGACTCGTCTCAATCATGGACGCAGATCGGCTACATGCAATCAGATTTTTAGGAAACGATGCTGCCCATGAAATACAATCCCCAGACATTTATAAACTCTTAGCTGCACTTAAAGTAATAGAACACTTAATAACCAACCTATACATATTAGACAGCGACGTAAACTCCACACTACAAACCATAATAAAAGAATATTCTGAATTCGAAAAACTACTAGAAATTAAATTAAAAAATAGCCCTACTAACGTGGAACGCCCCTTGATAAACATACTAGGCCGAGATACCAGAAGACTGCACGGCCACTTAAAATCTCATGAAGACCAACTCATATTAAAAATAAAATCTGGAACATACTCATTACTTACCATAGGGAAAATTGATAGTTTTGCTGGGTCAAAAGATAAACTACAACACTACATCGCTCAAAGCCCAAGTAATTAGAACGTGGATTCAAAAAGTAAGTGCAACAGTCAATAGTTAATTTTGTTCAATGGCTTACCACTTTTGAAGACCGCTGTCGGCGCTTGCCAACCCAGTCGTTTTCGTGGCTGATGATTTAACTGTAGGGTCTCGGACAATTGGATATCCATCCGCAGCTACCCGCTCTTCCTCGCTAGGGAGGTTTTGGGTAAGCTGCGACAGTCCACTGTCGAGGCCCGATCTTGAACATTCGTCTGCATAAAAATGCGCGTACTACACCCGCCGTGCG
>NZ_RJTZ01000106.1:0-10326 GCF_024343515.1 Aquitalea sp. S1-19
CAAACCGACAAAGTGCCCTCATCCCTGCTGTTCCGTGCCGGCGGCGTCAATAGCGTGCGCGGTTTCGAATACGAGAGCCTGGGCGTTGCCGGCCCCAATGGCTCGGTCTTGGGCGGGCGGGTGATGGCAACCGGTTCGCTGGAATATCTGTTTACTGTTGCACCGCACTGGCGTCTGGGCCTGTTCCACGATATGGGTAATGCCGCCGATAGCTGGAAGCATTTCGAACTGGCCCGCAGCTTCGGCTTCGGTGTGCGCTGGCTAAGCCCGGTGGCACCGATCGCCTTTGATCTGGCGCGTGGCGATACCGACCGCAAATGGCGCTGGACCATGAGTCTGGGCCTGCCTTTCTGAACGAATACCGATGATGCCGAATACTGAGCCACCACCGCAGGATGCCCCTGCGCCCGAACCTTCCGCCCCGCGCCGGCGCTGGGGCCGGCGTATCCTGCTTGCCTTGCTGGCCATGCTGTTTGCCGTTTTCGGTGCACTGGGCTGGTTAACCGGCAGCGAAGCCGGCTTTGCCCGGCTGTGGCAGCTGGCGGCTCAGGCCAGTCAGGGTGCGCTATCGGTTGCCAGGGTCGAAGGCACCTTGTGGCGCGGCTTCCAGTTGCAAGGCCTGCGCTGGCAGACGCCGCTTAAGCGTATCGAGCTATCCCGTATCGCCTTGGATTGGCAGCCGGGCGCGCTGTGGCAGCGCAAGCTGATCATTAACCGGCTCGAACTGGGCAGTGTGCTGCTGGATGACCGTAGTCCCGCCTCGGGCGAGCCCTTAAGCGCGCCTGCATCGCTTGCCTTGCCGCTGGATATCGAGGTCAGCCATGTGTCCTTGCAAAGCTTGAGTCTGCAGCCGCAGGCACTGGTGTTCCAGGACCTGGCCGGCTCCTACCTTTATCAGGGTGGACAGCATGCGCTGGCGCTGGAGTCGCTGCATTCGCCCTGGGGCAGTGCCGCCGGTTCGCTGGCATTGGCGGCCGACGCGCCTTTTGCACTGGGCGGGCGGGTGGAGCTGGGGGGCGAACTGGATGGACGCAAGGTGCAGGCCTATGCCAACCTGGGTGGCTCCTTGCTGGCGCCCACACTTGCGCTCAAGGGAGAGGCTACCGGGGTGGTGGCCGAGGTGGACGGGCAGTTTGTGCCGTTTGCTCCGGTGATTTACCGCAAGATCAAAACCCTGTCGATACGGCTGGGTAATATCAATCCGGCCATGCTGTTTCCCGGCGCGCCGCAGGCGCAGTTGTCGATGGCGGTGGAAGCGCAGCCTGCCGGCGACGACGCGCTTTCCGGCGGTTTGTCGCTGATTAATGCCGCGCCGGGCCCGGTGTCGGCGCAGCGCCTGCCCCTGTCGCTGGCGGTGGCGACTTTCCGTGTCAATCAGGATGCGCTGACGCTGTCGGATGCCTTTGCCAATGTGGCCGATGGCCGGGTCGGCATCGCCGGTGTCTTTACCCCGCAAGATTTCGATCTCAAGCTGGCGCTGGAGCGCTTGTCGCTGCGTGCCATTTCGGCGGCCGCCCCGGCGCAAACCGTGTCGGGCAAGGTCGCGCTTGGCGGTGAAAAAATGCGTCCCCTGCTGACGCTGGACTTAAGCGCCGACAAGCTGCGCCTGAATGGCGAGCTTGCCTGGTTGCGCGGCAAGACCGAAGCACTGGATATCCGCCGTCTGCGTGCGAGTACCGGCAACGGGGTGATGGATGTCAGTGGCCGGCTGGGTCTGGATGCCGCGCAGCGCCTGAGCTTGAACGGAACGCTCAAGGCCTTTAATCCGGGCGCGCTGAGCAAGGATCTGCCGCAGGGCAGCATCAATGCCAACCTGAACGTGGATGCCAGGCTCGCCGGCGCGCCGCAAGGGGATGTCAGCCTGATGCTGACCCCCAGCCAGCTCTCGGGTGCGCCACTGAGCGGTCGCGCTGAGGCGCACTGGCAGGCCGACCGCTTAAGCCGGCTCAATGCCTCTTTGCTATTGGGCGGCAACCGGTTGCAGGCCAGCGGCGCTTACGGCAAGCCGGGCGACAAGCTGCAACTTTTGTTGCAGGCCGACAATCTGGCGCTGCTGGGGCCCGCCTTTGCCGGGCGTGCCAATGCGCGCGTTTTGCTGGCCGGCACGCCGGCGCAGCCCTTGTTCAGCGCCAAGCTGGACGCGAATGCCCTGCGCCTGCCTGGCGACTTGAGCATCGCCAGCCTGAATGCCGAGGGAGAATTGGCGGCCAGCGGCGCCAGCCCTTTCAAGCTGGATGCAAGACTCGCCGGTCTGCGCGCCGGCACACTGGATGTCGAGCAACTGATATTGGCAGGCCAGGGGGTGCGTAGCCGCCATCGTGTGAGCCTGGATGGCAAGCTGCAATTGCAAGGCAAGCCCTTTGTCTTGTCGACCGAACTCAATGGCGGCTTGTCCGATGCCAGTGTCTGGCAGGGCACGCTGGCGCGGCTGAGCGTGAGCGGCGAGCCTGCGCTGCAATTGTTGCAGCCGCTGAGCCTGAGTGTGGCGGCCGATGCGGTGAGTCTGGGAGCCGGGCGCTGGCGGGCGCTGGACACCGACTGGACGCTGCAAAAAACGGCCTGGTCACGTGCCGGCGGCATCGAAACGGCTGGCAGTGTGCGCGGTGTGCAACTGGCGGCGCTGTCGCCCTGGCTGAGCTTGCCGCTGCAAGAAAACCTGGTGCTGGGCGGCGATTGGACGTTGCGTATGGCCGGCGGCGTGCCGCAAGGGCAGGTGAATCTGCAGCGTGAAGCGGGTGATGTGTTGTTGCCGGCCAAGTCCGGCACTCAGGCGCTGGGGCTAAGCAATGCGCGCCTGCAGGCACAGCTTGATGGCACGGGCTTGATCTGGCGCATGCAGCTATCCAGCGCACTGGCTAGCCTGAATGGCCAGGGTCGCATCCAGACGCTGGGCGGGCGTTACTCGGCGGCTTCGCCGTTGAGCGCCAGCGTGCAGGGCGATGTGCCTGCCTTGTCGGCCTTTCAGGGCTGGCTTGCGCTGGGACAGACCATGGGCGGACGGGCGACGGCCGATCTGGCGATCAGCGGCACGCTGGGTGCGCCGCAGCTCTCTGGCCCGATCAGCGCCAGTGGGCTCGCCTTTAGTGACCGCCTCAACGGCATCGCCCTGAAAGACGGCACGCTGGCGGCGCGTTTTGCCGGGCGCGAGTTGTGGCTGGAGCGGCTGACTTTCGACAATAACGACAACCTGAGTGCCACGGGGAAACTGGCGCTGGTGGATGGCAAGCCCGCAGCACAAGTGGTGTTCAAAATGGATAAGTTCCGCGCCATTTCCCGCCCCGGGCAAAGGGTGGTGCTGTCGGGCCTGGTCAATCTGAATCTGGATGACAAGGCGGTCGTACTGGATGGGGCAATCAAGATTGACCGTGCGCGACTGGAAATGCCCAAATTCGGCGCGCCGGCGCTGGGGCCGGATGTGGTGGTTATCGGGCGGGTGCAGCCGGAAGCGGGTGCAGCCAGCTTGCCGTTTGCCATGAATCTCAAGCTAGATCTGGGCGATAACTTCCGCTTTAGCGGTGCCGGTCTGGCCACCCGTCTGGAAGGGAATCTGCAGTTGCAAGCCAAGCCGGGTGAGGCGCTGGCCGTTTATGGCCAGGTCAATACGGTGGATGGCCGCTTCAAGGCTTATGGCCAGGACCTGGATATCAGCAAGGGCGTGATTTCCTTTAGCGGCGCCGTCGACAACCCTGGATTGGCGATACGCGCACAGCGCCGGATGTCACCGGTCGGGGCCGGGGTCGAAGTCAGCGGTTCGGTGCTCTACCCCAAGGTGCAACTGGTGGCGGATGAGCCGATGTCGGAGAAGGAAAAACTGGCGTGGCTGATTCTGGGGCGCTCGGCTAGCAGTGGCGGTCAGGACGATAGCGCGCTGGCGGCTTCGGCCGGCGGTTTCCTGGCCGGTGCCATCAATGACAAGCTGGGGCTGTTCGACGATATCGGGCTGACTTCGCGCAGCGAAAAAACGCTGGCCAACGGCACGGTCAACCCGGCCGAGCAGGTGGTGACACTGGGGCGACAGTTGTCGCAGTCGCTGTATCTGGGCTACGAGTACGGCATTACCAGCGCCACCCAGGCCGTCAAAGTGGTCTACCAGCTCAGCAAGGGCTGGTCGGCGCAGATCAAGGCCGGCACCACGGTCGACATCGAGAGCCGTTATACGGTGAGATTTGACTGAAGGGCAGGGAATAGGGAGTAGGGAGTAGGACTCAGCGGTTTTTTACTCCCTATTCACGACTCCCCACTCCCTGTCTCTTCCCTCCGGTGTTACAATCCGCCCCGGAAAGTCGACCAGACAGTCGCCGCGTGTTAAGTCACGGGGAGGAAAGTCCGGGCTCCATAGGGCAGGATGCCGGTTAACGACCGGGCGCCGTGAGGCGACGGAAAGTGGAACAGAGAGCAGAACCGCCGATGGCTGGGTGCTTCACCGCAAGGTGCAGCACCAACGCGACAGGCCAGGATACGCGCCCTTCAGGGTGTACGTCCTGCACCAGCGCTGGCTTGCCAGCACGCTGTCGCACGGCACAGGTAAGGGTGAAAAGGTGCGGTAAGAGCGCACCGCGTTGGTGGCAACATTCAACGGCAGGCTAAACCCCATCCGGAGCAAGACCAAATAGGGGTACATTGGCGTGGCCCGCGCTGTACCCGGGTAGGTTGCTTGAGCCTGTCGGTAACGGCAGGTCTAGAGGAATGACTGTTCAACGACAGAACCCGGCTTATCGGTCGACTTTCCACCTCATCCAGCTAGTCTCGTCTGCCAGACGGCGATAGCTATAGACTAAACTCTTTGTCTTTGCCACTTTCCGCCGCACGGATAGTGCAAAAAACAGGCAATCGCCTCTCCCCCGTCCCGGCAAAAAGCATTACAATGGCGACCCTTCGCCGCCTGAACGCCGTTACCCGCATGCAAATCGGATCTTACCTGCTGAAAAACCAGCTGATTGTCGCGCCTATGGCCGGCGTGACTGACAGGCCGTTTCGCATGCTGTGCAAGTCCATGGGCGCGGGGATGGCGGTGTCGGAAATGATCACCTCCAATAAGACGTTGTGGCACAAGGCCAAGACCTTGCGCCGTGCCGACCATAGCGGCGAGGTTGAGCCGATCTCGGTGCAGATCGCCGGTGCAGATCCGGCCGAAATGGCCGAGGCGGCGCGCATGAATGTGGATCAGGGCGCGCAGATTATCGACATCAATATGGGCTGCCCGGCCAAGAAGGTATGCAATGTCGCCGCCGGCTCCGCGCTGATGCGCGACGAAGCCTTGGTAGCGCGCATACTCGAGGCGGTAGTGGGCGCGGTTGATGTACCGGTGACGCTGAAAATCCGCACCGGCTGGAGCCGCGAGCACAAGAATGCGCTCGCCATCGCGCGTCTGGCCGAGCAGTCAGGCATCGCCGCGCTGGCCGTGCACGGACGTACCCGCGAAGATCTGTATCACGGCGAGGCCGAGTACGAGACGATCGCCGCGGTCAAGCAGGCGCTGAGCATTCCGGTGATCGCCAATGGCGACATCGACAGCCCGGAAAAAGCGCGTTTCGTACTGGAAGCCACCGGTGCCGACGCGATCATGATAGGGCGCGCCGCACAGGGCCGGCCGTGGATCTTTCGCGAGATCCAGCATTATCTCGATACGGGCGAGCATTTGCCGCCGCCGCGCGTGGCGGAAATTCGTGCGGTATTGCTGGCCCATCTGGACGAGCTGTATGCGTTTTACGGCGAGTACTCCGGCTGCCGCATCGCGCGCAAGCATATTGCCTGGTACACCAAGGCGCTGGCCGGCGGCAATGCATTCCGCCAGGCCATGTACCAGCTGGAAAGCACCGAGGCGCAGCACTTAGCCGTGGCCGGCTATTTCGATAGGCTGTGCGAGGCTTCCGAGCGCCTGCAGTATATAGATGAACCTAGCAGCCGCCCCGTGCGTGCTCCCGAATAAGCAAAGACAGCCGATACCATGCAGAATCACGAACACATTTCCCACTCCGTCAAACTGGCGATGGAGCAGTATTTCCGCGATCTGGACGGCGAAACGCCGACTGCGGTATACGACATGGTATTGGCTTGCGTGGAAAAGCCGCTGATCGAGGTGGTGCTGGTGCATACCCAGGGCAACCAGACGCGGGCAGCCGAATTACTGGGGCTGAACCGCAATACCTTGCGCAAGAAGATGAAGGCTTACAGTCTGATTTAACAGATAAACCGGCAACCCCGTCAGGGCTTGCCGGTTTTTTATGGTGTGGCAGTAGACTCAAAGGGAATAGAAGCAGATGACCAAGATAGCACGCGCGTTGATCAGTGTTTCCGATAAAACCGGCGTTCTCGAATTTGCCCGTGCATTGGCGGCACAAGGCGTGGAAATCCTGTCCACCGGCGGTACGGCCAAATTGCTGGCCGACAACCAGGTGCCTGTGATCGAGGTGTCGGATTACACCGGCTTTCCGGAAATGCTGGATGGTCGCGTCAAGACCCTGCATCCCAAGGTGCATGGCGGCATTCTCGGTCGGCGTGATCTGCCCGAGCATGTAGCCAAGATGGCCGAATTCGATATCGGCAATATCGACCTCGTCTGCGTCAACCTGTACCCGTTTGCCGCCACCATCGCTAAGGAAGGCTGCACCATCGAGGACGCGATCGAGAATATCGATATCGGCGGCCCGACCATGGTGCGCTCTGCCGCCAAGAACTGGGCACATGTCGCCATCGTCACCGACGCGGCCGACTACGGCTGTCTGGTCGAGGAAATGGCGGCCAATGCCGGCAAACTGGCGAAGAAGACCCGCTTCGAGCTGGCTAAGAAGGCATTCACCCATACTGCTGCTTACGATGGCGCGATCTCCAACTATCTGACCAGCCTGGCGCCAGAAGCGATTACCGGCACGCCGGACCGCGTGGCTTTCCCGGATCGCCTGAATGCACAGTGGGTCAAGGTGCAGGACATGCGCTACGGCGAGAACCCGCATCAGGCGGCCGCCTTCTACCGCGACCTGGAACCGGCGGCCGGCTCCATCGCCAATTACCGCCAGCTGCAGGGCAAGGAGCTGTCGTACAACAATATCGCCGACAGTGATGCAGCGTGGGAAGCGGTCAAGACCTTCGAGCAACCGGCCTGCGTGATCGTCAAGCATGCCAACCCGTGCGGCGTGGCCATCGCGGCCGATACGCTGTCCGCTTACCGTCTGGCCTTTGCCACCGATACCACCAGCGCCTTTGGCGGCATCATCGCCTTCAACCGTCCGGTCGATGCCGAAACGGTGGAAGCGGTCACCGGCCAGTTCCTCGAAGTGCTGATCGCCCCGGCCTTTACCGATGAAGCCAAAGCCATCATCGCCGCTAAGAAAAATGTGCGCGTACTGGAAATTCCGCTGGAAGCCGGTGCCAACCATTACGAACTCAAGCGCGTCGGCGGCGGCGTGCTGGTGCAGACCCCGGATATCCGCAACGTCGGCCTCGACGAACTGCGCGTGGTGACCAAGCGTGCGCCGACCGAGCAGGAAATGAAGGATCTGCTGTTTGCATGGCGTGTGGCCAAGTATGTGAAGTCTAACGCCATCGTGTTCTGCGCCAACGGCCAGACTGCCGGTATCGGTGCCGGCCAGATGAGCCGCGTCGACTCCACCCGCATCGCCGCACGCAAGGCGGCTGACGCCGGCCTGTCGCTGCAGAACGCGGTTGCATCTTCCGACGCCTTCTTCCCGTTCCGCGACGGCATTGATGTGATCGCCGAGCAGGGCATCAAGGCCATCATCCAGCCGGGTGGCTCGATGCGCGACGAAGAAGTATTCGCCGCAGCTGACGAACACGGCATCGCCATGGTACTCACCGGCGTGCGCCACTTCCGCCATTAAGCCTGCTTGTCCTGCTCCCGGCTCAGGCTGGGAGCAGATTTGGCTAGTCAGAGATTTTTATATTGTCTGCAGCCTTGGCGTCTGGCGTATCATGCGAGCCTTTTGCAAGGCCGGCTTGCCATTGGCAACCCGGTCTCTGAGTGAGAGGTTTGCATGTCAAGTTCTGTTGTCACCCGCTGGGTGGTTCTGGGTGCCCTGGGTGGCGCATTGTTAACGCCCTGCGCCTGGGCGGAAGAAGGCGAAGCACCAGCGGGATGGTGGTCCCGGACTCAAGCCACGATGGCGGAAACTTGGGCATCCCAGCAGTACGAGTTATATGTCCCGCTGAATGCCTGGCACAACCGTTCCAAGTATTCGGCCGAGAAAATTGCCGGCTACAACGAAGATCCCTGGGGGCTGGGGGGCGGCAAGTACCGCTACGACGCCGATGGTGACTGGCATGCCTGGTATGCGATGGCTTTTCTCGATTCCCACAAGGATATCGAACCGATTGCCGGTTATGGTTTCCAGAAAATGTGGCGCCCGTGGGGCGGAGATTTCCGTCTGGGTGCCGGTTTTACGGCGGGTGTGACGGCGCGCAAGGATTATGACTATATCCCGCTCCCGGTTCTTCTGCCCCTGCTGTCGGTCGAGTATGGACGCTTCGCGCTGCAGACAACTTATATCCCCGGCGGTTCGGGTAATGGCAATGTGCTGTTTACCTGGGCACGCTGGCAGTTTTGATTTGAGCATGCCGGTATCGGTGCCTGATGGCGGCAGCGGCATGCAATCTGGAGATTGATTGATGAATATCCTCGTTATCGGCTCCGGCGGGCGCGAACACGCGCTGGCCTGGCGCATCGCACAGTCGCCACGTGCGGCCAAGGTCTTTGTCGCGCCGGGCAATGCCGGCACCGCGCTGGATGCGCGCCTCAGCAATGTCGCAATCAGCGATATTGCCGAACTGGTCGCCTTTACCAAGGCAGAGAACATCGCGCTGACCGTGGTCGGCCCCGAGGCGCCGCTGGCCGCCGGCGTGGTCGACGCCTTCCGCGCCGCCGGCCTGCGCATCTTCGGGCCGACCCAGTACTGCGCGCAGCTGGAGAGTTCGAAAGACTTTGCCAAGGCCTTTATGCAGCGCCACGGCATTCCGACCGCCGGCTACCAGACCTTCACCGACGCCGCCGAGGCACGCGCCTATGTAACGGAGCGCGGCGCACCGATCGTGATCAAGGCCGATGGCCTGGCCGCCGGCAAGGGTGTGGTGGTGGCGATGACGCTGGAAGAAGCGTATGCCGCCATCGACGACATGCTCTTGGGCAACAAGATGGGCTCGGCCGGTGCACGCGTGGTGATCGAAGACTTCCTCGAAGGCGAGGAGGCCAGCTTTATCGTGATGGTCGATGGCGAGCATGTGCTGGCGATGGCCACCAGTCAGGACCACAAGCGCCTGCTCGATGGCGACCAGGGCCCGAACACCGGCGGCATGGGGGCCTACAGCCCGGCACCGGTGGTGACGCCCGAGGTGCACGAGCGCGCCATGCGCGAGATCATTCTGCCGACGGTGGCGGGGATGAAAAAGGACGGCCATGCCTATACCGGCTTCCTGTACGCCGGGCTGATGATAGACAAGGCCGGCCAGCCGTTTACCATCGAGTTTAACTGCCGCTTCGGCGACCCGGAAACCCAGCCCATCATGGCGCGCATGAAGTCTGACTTTACCGAACTCTTGGACGCCGGCATCGACGGCAAGCTGGATCAGGTCACGGCCGAATGGGATAGCCGCGTGGCGCTGGGCGTGGTGCTGGCGGCTGCCGGCTATCCGGATGCGCCGCAAAAGGGTGCCGTGATCAGCGGCATTCCGGCGGCGACGGCCGACGGCATGGTGTTCCACGCCGGGACGGCTCAGAACGCAGATGGCGCAGCGGTGGTATCCGGCGGACGTGTGCTGTGCGCGGTCGGTCTGGGCGACACCGTGGCTGATGCGCAGGCGCGTGCTTATGCGGTTGCAGACCAGATCGAGTTTGACGGTTGCCAGCTGCGCCGCGACATCGGCTACCGCGCCATCGGACGCTAAAGCAGTAACCGGCCTGGCGCTTCTTCTCCCGGTGCCGGGAGAGGAGGTGCCAAGCTTCTGTTGCCGGGTTTTACCATTTCCCGCTCCCCTCTTGCTGGCTATCCCCGTTACAATGTCGTCTTCATCAATTGGGCGATTTCATCTTGCAGATCAGAAAGTTTCCCGCCGCTAGCCTGCTGGCTCAGGCGCGTGCGGCTTACCGTGAGGGCGGGGTGATTGCCTACGCCACCGAATCCTGTTTCGGCCTGGGGTGCGATCCGCTTAATGCGCGCGCGGTGCGCCGGGTGATTGCGCTCAAGGGCCGGCCCAACCACAAGGGCCTGATCGTGGTGGCGGCGAGCCTGGAGCAGTTGGCGCCGCTGATTCGCCCGCTGTCTGCTGCCGAGCGTGAAACCGTGATGCGCTACTGGCCCGGGCCGACTACCTTTTTGA
>NZ_RJTZ01000107.1:0-9401 GCF_024343515.1 Aquitalea sp. S1-19
AACGGGAATGTCGCAACTGGGGAAATAAAGTTGAAAGCGGAGTGTGGCGCAGTCCGGTAGCGCACCTGGTTTGGGACCAGGGGGTCCAAGGTTCGAATCCTTGTACTCCGACCACAGTAGCAGCTTGATTTGAGTTCTGACGGAGTGTGGCGCAGTCCGGTAGCGCACCTGGTTTGGGACCAGGGGGTCCAAGGTTCGAATCCTTGTACTCCGACCATTACTTCAAGTTTTTGAAGTTCATGACGGAGTGTGGCGCAGTCCGGTAGCGCACCTGGTTTGGGACCAGGGGGTCCAAGGTTCGAATCCTTGTACTCCGACCATTACTTCAAGTTTTACCAGTGTTGAAACTTCGATAAGTTTGCGGTAGATTTTGACTTGTAAAAATAGTCTTTACCGTAAAAATCGGAGTGTAGCTTAGCCTGGTAGAGCGCTACGTTCGGGACGTAGAGGCCGGAGGTTCGAATCCTCTCACTCCGACCAGAATTCAAAAGCCTTGATCGTTTTAATCATCAAGGCTTTTTTACAAGTTGGTTCGCCGGTATAGCTCAGTTGGTAGAGCAGCGCATTCGTAATGCGAAGGTCGGGGGTTCAACTCCTCTTACCGGCACCATAAAAATTAAGGACTTAGCCCGTCGGGCTAGGTCCTTTTTTATTTCTTCTTTGCCTGTGTAGTGGCAAGCATGATGGATATGCTTTGAGTCCACAGGACAAGGCACGCCAGCGGCCTATACCGGGCCGCTGGCTCATTCTGCTTTATTTCTTTTTTATGGCTGATCCCCGTTCGCCACCGATTCTGCCCATGCCATGGCTTGCAGTTGCAGGCGGTTGACTTGTTCGACGGCGAGCCCAAGCTCACTGGACAGGGTTCGGATACGTTCGTCCTGTTCTTGTTCCAGACCCAAGGTCAGGTTGAGGTAGGGGGTAAACAGGCCGTGGCCGTCAATCAGGACACTGGCGACAGTAGGCGGTAGCGATAAGGGCTGTAGGGCTTCTTTTAGCGGTTGCTGCAGCAGGGCATCGAGCATGGAGAACATGCCGGTCAGAAACAGATGCTCGCATTCCAGCCGGTTTTTGCCGCCTGCCGTGCCCAGGTTCTCCATAAAACGTGCACGCCATAGTGATCGTTCCAGCAAAACCAGACTGCGGTTATCGTCTTTGTTGCTGGTAAACAACAGCAGGGTCAGCCACTTGAACAGGGTTTCCCGTCCGAGTAGCAGCAGGCTTTCATCCAGCGTCGAGATCTTGCGGTTTAAGCCGTTGGCCGGGGAGTTGATAAAGCGCAGCAGTTTGAACAGCAATATCGAGTCGAGCTTGAACTGTTCATTCAGCGCCTTGCTGTCGGCACCGCTGCGCAACAGGCGCAGGATTTCCATCACGCGCAGCCGGCCTGCGTCGGTCTGTACACCCTCTATCTTGCGCACCTGGGTGATGAATGGCCCCTGGAACAGGACAAAGCGTTCGTGTGCAGCACTGCTGCGCAGACAGACTTCGTACGCCTCCATCGAGCTGATATTGCGTGCATACCAGCGTGCTCGCGGGAAGCGCGCGGGCAGTTTGTCCAGAAACGGGATCAGTACCTCTTCGGCCGAGGCGGAAAAATCGAGTATCAGATAGTCCATCAGCCCGAACAGATCGTTTTGCAACGAGGGGGTCAGCTGTCCTTCTCCGAACTGTGTCGGCTCCAGCGCAAAGCACAGCCCTTGCTGTTTGAGCTGCTGTATCTGAGCCAGTTCTGCTTGCCCGATGCGTTCTCCGGCCGAGGGGTTGAGTATGCAGATGACGCGCTGTGCGGCCAGGGTAGCCAGTTGCGGGTTGTTCAACACGCTCAGTGACAGGTTGATAAAGGCACGGCGTTTGGCGAGCAGGCTGAATACATCCAGATTCAGCAGCGTACCCAGCATCAGTTGATCATATTGCGCGTACTGGCTGGTGCCGGCCTCGCTACGCTGCACGGCATCGCAGGCAACAAATTCGTAAGCCACCAGCTTTTGCTGGCTATCGTAGACCGGCTGGTGGGTGATAAAGCCGAAGGAGGGCGGCAGGCGCTCGGAGCTATCTGGCTGAGCTTGTGCTGTTTTGCTGTCTTCTGTCTTTTCGGTGGTTTTGCCGGTCAGGCTGCCAAACAGGTTTTTAAACATCGGGGTGTGTCCATCAGGGATACGATTGGGTTTAATGGCTAGCGTCGGTGCAGCTTATATTTTCGGCCCACTGCATGGCTTGCATACCCAGACTGTTGACCTGCTCCAGCGGGATGCCCAGCATCTGACTGAGTCGGTCTATCTCCTGGCTGTTATGGTTTTCCATTGCCTGCGCCAGTGCAAGATAGGGCGCGAACAGGCCGCGTCCCTCCAGCAGGGCTTGCACGACGGTCGTGGGGAGCTCCAGTGGCGCAATCGCCTGTTCCAGTGGTTGCTTCAGTAGTGCGCCCAGCATGGAAAACATACCGGTCAGAAACAGGTGCTCACTCTCGACCTTATTACCACCGCGCGCATAGCCCAGGCTTTCCATAAAGCGGGCACGCGATAGCGACTGCTCCAGCAGGGCCTGACTGCGTCCGTTGTCCTTGTGTGAATTGAACAGCAAGAGTGTCAGCCACTTGAATAAGGTCTCTCGTCCCAGCAGCAATAGCGTTTCATCCAGCGTGACGATTTTGCGTGCGATACCGTTGGCGGAAGAGTTGATAAAACGCAGCAGCTTGAACAGCAAGGTTGAGTCGAGCTTGAACTGGGTATTCAGTTCGCTGATAGGGGCGTCACTGCGCAGCAGGCGCATGATTTCCATCACGCGCAGCTGGCTCGGGCTGGTTTGTCCCTGGGTCTGGTCGGGCTGGTTCTGAGCCATAAACGGGCCATGGAACAGGGCAAAACGATGGCCGCCGCGATGGCGGCAGGTTTCGTAGTCCTCGTATGAGGCGATATTGCGTGCGTAAGCAACAATATGTGGCAGCGTCGGGTTTAGTAACGGCGCCAGAACGCCTTCGGTCGAAGAGGAAAAATCCACCACGATAAAATCGCACTGCGCCAGCAAGGGATGATTGCGTGGCGTCTCTTGCTGCCGGTACAGCGTATCGGTGCCCAGTGCCAGACGGTAGCCTTGTTCCTTGAGAACAAGCAGTTGCTGCAAGACCTCGGCCGTCAGTGTTTCGCCGGGAGCGGGGCGCAGAAACAGGATAATGCGTTCGGCTGGCAGGCCGGCCAGTTCGGGCGCAGCGAGCGAGGTCAGCGACGACAGATGGATGATGGCGGCGCGACGCGACAACTGGCCGAAAACATTCAGGTTGAGCAGCGTGCTCAGCATCAGCCGGTCGAATTGTCCCGGCTCTTTGGTTTGTGCCGAGCCTGTGCGCATGGCATGGCTGAGCAAAAACTCATTGGCCACCAGGTTCTGCCGGGCATCGTAAACCGGCTGATGGGTGACGACCCCGAGCGAGGCAGGGAGAGGGGCGGCCGTCATGTCTGCACCGGCTGATGCAGCGGGTGCATCTGGCGTCTTGGTGCGGAAACCGGAAAACAGGGATTTCAGCATGATGTATTCGGTGCAGGCTTTGTTTAAATGGAGCGGGCCGGGCCGGCAATGCGTGGCGTATCGATCCGTACGTCCATGCACTGGGCACGATGGCGCAGCGCGTGGTCGATCAGGGTCAGCGCCAGCATGGCTTCGGCAATCGGGGTGGCGCGAATGCCGACGCACGGGTCGTGCCGGCCATGGGTTTCCATCAGGATGGCTTGGCCGGCTTTATCTATCGAATGGCGGCTTTGCGCGATGCTGGATGTAGGCTTGATGGCAAGGCTGACTTCGATGTTCTGTCCGGTCGAAATGCCGCCCAGGATGCCGCCGGCGTGGTTGCTGGCAAAACCGTCGGGGGTGAGTTCGTCGCTGTGCTCCGAGCCTTTTTGCGTCACGCTGCCAAAGCCTGCGCCGATTTCCACGCCCTTGACCGCGTTGATATTCATCATCGCCCAGGCGATATCGGCGTCCAGCCGGTCATAAACCGGCTCGCCCCAGCCTACCGGTACATTTTCCGCCACCACGCGCAGGCGTGCACCGACCGAATCCAGCGATTTGCGGATGCTGTCCATATAGGCTTCCAGCGCCGGTACTACGCTGTCGTCGGCGGCGAAGAAGGGATTGTTCGCGGTGCTCTCCCAGTCTTTGAACGGGATGACGATGTCGCCGATCTGCGTCATATGGCCGCGGATCACGATGCCGAATTTTTCGCTCAGCCATTTCTTGGCGATGGCGCCGGCGGCGACGCGTACCGCGGTTTCTCGCGCGCTGGAACGTCCGCCACCGCGTGGATCGCGCACGCCGTACTTGTGCCAGTAGCTATAGTCGGCGTGCCCGGGGCGGAAGGTGTCGGCGATATTGCCGTAGTCCTTGCTACGCTGGTCGGTGTTGCGGATCAATAGCGCGATCGGCGTGCCAGTGGTCTTGCCTTCGAATACGCCGGACAGGATCTCGACCTGGTCAGGCTCGCGGCGCTGGGTCACATGGCGGCTGGTGCCGGGCTTGCGCCGGTCCAGTTCCTGCTGGATGTCCGCCTCGCTGATGGCGAGTCCGGGTGGGCAGCCGTCGACGATACAGCCTATGGCCGGGCCATGGCTTTCGCCGAAAGACGTGACGGTAAACAACAACCCCATGCTATTGCCGGACATGCATTTCCCCTGTTTTTTGCCGCAGCGCGCGGTGCGCCAGCCAGTTTATTGCGCACAATTCTACCATGGCGCGCGCCGATCGCAGATTGCATTGTCATGAGCGGCGGCGAAACCAGCCGGTAATGGACAGGCGCTGTTGTGTCGCCGGCAGCACTTCATGCCAGAAGCGGTCGGACAGAAAAAGCACCAGCGTGCCCGCCTCGGGACGAATATCCCTATATGTCTGGCAGTCGGGGTCAAGATAAAGCCTGAGCTGGCCGCCGGATGCTTCGGGCCAGTCCTGGTTCAGATACAGCACCGCGCTTAAGGTGCGGGTGTCGTCGTCGCGGAAACGGTCCAGATGCTTCTGGTAGAAACTGCCGGCGGGATAGACGGCAAAGTGCGCTTCCAGGTCGGCCAGGCCCAGGTAGAGTTCGCGGTTCACTGCACTACGCAGGCGTTGCATCGTGGTGAAGTAATGGCTGACTGCGGGCGATGCCTCATATTCGTCCAGCCACAGTACCGAGTCGGAGCGGATTTCGCTGCGCCGTGCTGCGCTCTGGCCGCGCCCGATGGCAGCTTGATGAAAGCGGCCGTCTTCCCATTCACTCAGGCAGGCGCTGCGCAGGGCGCGGATATCTGCCGGCGAGAACAGATTGTGTACCGTGCACCAGCCCTGTTCGGCCAGTTGTCCGGCGATAGCGGATAGCTCATGAGCTACATCTTGTTGGACAGGCAAATCCATGCTGCACCTTGTTATCAATATCGGTGCTATTTATTACCACGGTATTGCATATAAGGTGAAGCAGTTGAATCAAATGTTCTCTGTAATATCCTGGCGGCAGCCGCTTAGCCAGTCAGCCACCATGGGGAAGTGGTCGGTCATGGCATCGGGGTGAGTGAGCAGGCTGACGTGGTCGTAATCGTGGCGATGGCCGGTTTTTTGCGCCAACAGATGGACGCGTGAGAAGTGGGGGCCGGATTCGGCACGAAAACGCCGGACATCATCGACATGGCCACGGCACGGGTCGCGCATGGCGGCCAGATAGAGCGTCGGTGGCAGCGTCACGCTTTGGGCCGCCGTGCGATAGTCGAAGCCGTCATCGGCATCGACCCACGGCGCCACCTTGGCCCACAGCTTGCTGTGCAGATGGCTCTTGTCGCTTTCATTATCGGCACCGAGGCCTATGCGTCTGGCCGGCAGATAGCCGCACGTGCGGATGATCAGACGCGAGGCCAGATTCCACATCAGGTCGACTTCGATCAGCTTGTTGAGGTTTTTGACATGCACGCTGCGTTTGCTGCCGAAGTAGACCACGCTCTCTACATGGGTAAGCAATGTTGGGTAGCGCACCAGACAACTGGTCATATGTACACCGCCCCAGGAATGGGCGAGCCAGTGCATGGGACGGTCCGGGCGCAGGCGGCGGATCAGTTCGAATGCTGCCGGCAAATCCTGGGTAATGGTCTCGGTCTGGCCATGGCGGCTGGCACGGCTGATTTTGGGCGTGCTCTGGCCGCGCCCGCGCAAGTCGAGCACGAAGCAGTCGTAGCCTTGCGCCGCCAGCCATGGCGCCAGCCCCTTGCCCGAGTCGCTATAGAAAATGCGGCCGTTGCCCATCACCCCGTGCAGGAGCAGCAGTGGCGCACCGTCGTCGCGTGTGGCGTGGCGGATGCGGCGCAGGTGCAGGGTGTCGCCACCTGACACCGGCAGATACAGGCTTTGTTCACGGTAGGGCATGATCGCGTCCATATGCCCGTGGGCGGGCATGGTTCAAACGCATGATTGAACCATGCTCCTGTATTGAAGGCGAACGCTATCGCTTGGCCGGCGTGCCACCAACGATTTGCTTCCATACCCGGCGCAGGGTACGCGCCGAGCCAAATCCGGCCGCTTCGGCTGCCGTCTCCACTGTCGCGCCGAGGGCGAGCCGGTCGCGGGCAACTTCTATTTGCAGTGCCTGACGGTAGGCAACCACGCTGCTGGCGGTGTGGGTGCGAAACAGCCGGCACAGATGGCGTTCGCTGACATGGACGCGTTCGGCCAGACTCGACAGTGTCCAGTGCTGGGCGGGGTCGGCCGCAATCAGATCCTGCGCCTTGTGCAGTGCCGGGTTGAGGTGGTTGCGGTGTGCCATAAACGGCGACAGCTGGGCGGCCGTGCCGTCGCGCCGTGCGTAGACCACCATGCGCCGTGCGACGCGGGCCGCGAGCGCTGCGCCGGCCTGCTGTTCGATCAGCCATAGCGCCAGATCGATGCCGGCTGTGATGCCCGCCGAGGTGGCGATTGGGCCGTCTTCGACAAAAATGCGATCCTGTTCGACCCGTGCGCCGGGGGCGAGAGCCGCAAGCTTGCTGGTTAAGGCGTGATGGGTGGTGCAGCGTCGCCCGTTGAGCAGCCCTGCCATCGCGGCCAGTAGCGCGCCCGAGCAGATGCAGGCAATGCGGGTGTCGGCGCGTACGTTTTGCGCCAGCCACGCGACCAGTTGTTGCGCTGGCGCTGTGCTGTAATCGCGGTCTTCGTCAACGGTGCCGACCAGTACCAGTAACGCTTGCTTTGGCAGTTTTTCAGGCAGGGGCGCGACGCGGCTGACCAGCCCCAAGGAGCTGACGCATTCGGCCGCCGGCCCTACGGTATGCAGCCGCAGTCGCGCACCTTCATCGATGGCGATACGCATGGCTTCGGCCGGGCCGGCGTGATCCAGCGCCAGATAGTGCGGCGTCAGGATGAAAAAGACCTCATTCATGTGTTCACCCCACGCAGTCGGGCCAGCAGGCGCGGCCCCAGGCTGCCGATGGCCAGCCCGGCAACCAGCAGCGCACCGCCTGCCAGTTGCAAGCTGCTCAGGCGCTCGCCCAGAAACAGGCTGGCCGACAATACGCCGAAAAACGGCACCAGCAGGCTATAGGGTGCGACCACATTGGCCGAGTGGCGCGACAGCAGCCGGCTCCACTGGCCGTAGCCGAACAGGGTGGCGACCAGCGCCAGATAGGCGACAGCCGCCGCACTTTTGAGTGTCAGTACCGCCGACCAGTCGGTAGTGGGGGCCTCGAACAGCGCCCACATGGCCAGAAACGGCAGGATGGGCATCAGGCTGGAATAGACCACCAGCGACAGCATGTCCGGCGCGTTGCCGTGACTGACAATACGCCGTACCACCAGATTCGACGTCGCCCAGCACACCGCGCCGGCCAGCGTCAGCAGCAGCCCGGAAAGCGGCAGCGACTGGCCGCTGCTCAGGCCGATCAGCAGCAGGCCGCCGCTGCCGACGGCCAGGCCGGCCAGCTGTGCCGCGCTGAAGCGCTCGCCCAGCCATAGCGCGCCCAAGAGCAGGGTGAAAAAGGCCTGGCTTTGCAGCACGATGGAGGCGAGCGATGCCGGCATGCCGGCCTTGATCGCGGAAAACAGGAGGGCGAACTGGCCGAAGCCGACTGTCAGCCCGTATGCCGCCAGCGCGCGCCACGGCAGCTTGGGGCGGCGCACGAACAGCAAGCCGACGCTGGCGGCGCAGGCAAAGCGCAGCGCACCCAGCAAAAAGGGCGGCACGCCGGCGACCCCCCATTTGATGACCACGAAGTTGAAACCCCACACGGCAACGATAGCTAGTGCGATCAATCGGTCGGTAAAAGGCATGGGCGGCTCCGGTTAGTTTTCGATTATGCCATCAGTTTTGTGCGGGCAGCGTGGCAAGGCAGCTTGCGACGCTGTGCAAGGTGGCAAAGCGTCCGGCCAGTACCAGTTCGGTGTGCTCACGCACTTCCCTGGCCGTGTAAGTGCGCCCGCTATGCGGGTGCGTCATGGCAAAAGTCAGGGTGGCTTCGCTCACGAAATCGACGGCATAGCCTAAGTCAGAGGCTACGCGGGCGGTGGTTTCGCAGCACTGCTCGGTACGGATGCCGGCAATAATCAGCCGTGTGATGGCGTGCTGTTCCAGCCATTCGCGCAAGCCGCTGTCTGTGAGCGCATTGTGTACATGCTTGGTAAAGGTGGCGTCGGCATTGTCCGGCAGCCAGTCCATGAGGCGCACCAGACCCGAGGCAGCGGCAAACGGCCCGTCGCCGTCTTCGTGCAGGATATGCACTACGGGCACGCCTTGCGCACGGCAACCGGCAATCAGGGTCAGCAGTTGTTCGCGAAAGGCGGGCAAGGCGCACCCATCCCAATAAGGGCGATGTAAAAAAGACTGTTGAACATCAATCACGATCAGTGCGCAGCGTGGCGACATGGCAGGGCTCCTTGTTTGGGGTGTCGTGCCATGATGCCGCATGGGCAAAGACAGGCGTGATGCCGTTTATGGACAGAGAGGGGGGCAGATGCGGACAGGATGCATGGCCAGTGGCGTGTATTTACGCTACCCTTTTTGCATTAATCATGGGGGGTGGGAATGGAAAAGCATTATCCGGTTTTAAGTGAAAAAAGCATTGTGATGCGCTGGGGCGATATGGACGCCATCGGCCACCTTAACAACGCGGTGTACTTCCGCTATCTGGAGCAGATCCGTATCGACTGGCTGGAAGAGGCGGGCTTCCCGATTACGCCGGATGGCATCGGCCCGGTCATCGCGCATACCGCCTGCCATTTCAAGCGTGAAATCAGCTATCCGGCCACCTTGCACATCACCATTGAGCTTGAGCATCTGGGGCGTAGCAGCCTGAAGCTGCGGCACCGTTTCTTTTGTGGCGAGGATCGCACGACGGTGTACGCAGTCGGTGAGGTGACGCTGGTGTGGGTGGATTACCGCGCGGGCAAAAGTACTTCAAGTTTTA
>NZ_RJTZ01000107.1:9421-9988 GCF_024343515.1 Aquitalea sp. S1-19
CTCTATCTTGCGCACCTGGGTGATGAATGGCCCCTGGAACAGGACAAAGCGTTCGTGTGCAGCACTGCTGCGCAGACAGACTTCGTACGCCTCCATCGAGCTGATATTGCGTGCATACCAGCGTGCTCGCGGGAAGCGCGCGGGCAGTTTGTCCAGAAACGGGATCAGTACCTCTTCGGCCGAGGCGGAAAAATCGAGTATCAGATAGTCCATCAGCCCGAACAGATCGTTTTGCAACGAGGGGGTCAGCTGTCCTTCTCCGAACTGTGTCGGCTCCAGCGCAAAGCACAGCCCTTGCTGTTTGAGCTGCTGTATCTGAGCCAGTTCTGCTTGCCCGATGCGTTCTCCGGCCGAGGGGTTGAGTATGCAGATGACGCGCTGTGCGGCCAGGGTAGCCAGTTGCGGGTTGTTCAACACGCTCAGTGACAGGTTGATAAAGGCACGGCGTTTGGCGAGCAGGCTGAATACATCCAGATTCAGCAGCGTACCCAGCATCAGTTGATCATATTGCGCGTACTGGCTGGTGCCGGCCTCGCTACGCTGCACGGCATCGCAGGCAACAAATTC
>NZ_RJTZ01000108.1:0-9738 GCF_024343515.1 Aquitalea sp. S1-19
CGAGATTTTTTCGTCGTAGTAGTTGTGCTTGTACGACTTGTCGGACAGGCGTGGGCGCGGTGCCTGGCTCCACAGGAACTCGGGGTCTTCGTTGAAGTACTGCGACAGCAGCGGGCGGAAGGCCAGATATTCCCAGTAGCGGCAGCGGAAGGACATGGCCGCTTCGATGATTTCGTTACCGATGGTGAGTAGCGTGTCGCGTGGCGGCATGCAGGTCATCATCGAGCCGGTACGGAAGTCCGGGGTGATGACTGGCTGGTTCCATTGCAGCGGGCTTGGACGGTCGACTTTGACGCCACGCTCTTGCAGAACCTTGGCCAGGTTGTCGAGCTGTGCGTTGGCTTTTTCAACGGTTTCCAGTGGACGTGGGCCCCACATGCCGCGCATCGGACTGTCGATTGGTACTTTTTCGGAAGTCGCAGGTTCTTCTGGCGGTACGCAGCTGTGGTCGGCGCGGCCGACAATCACGTGCTTGAGCGGGTCGAAGTCGTTCCAGGAGTTAACAATCTTGGTCATGGTTGATGCCCTCGTTTAGTAAAACCGGTGTGATTTGCTTGGACGTATTTTTACGCGCTAAGCCTGACGCGGGCATTCCAAAAACTGTTCATTCGCTATCAAAAAACTGGCGTTCCACTTGGGTGCAAACCGGGTGTTTTTGCTGATATAGGCTTGCAAGCCTTGCCGGTAAACGCTTAACTTCTATGTCATTGCTTGTATCGGGGGTTGGGCATGCGTTTATGTGTGATTGCCGGGGACGGTATCGGGCCTGAAGTGACCGAGGTGGCGGTCGAAGTGCTGACAGCACTGCTGCCGGGCTTGCAGATCATGGAGCACGAAGCGGGATGGGACACGTTTTGTCGTACTGGCACCGCCCTGCCCGAGGCGACGCTCGCCAGCGCCCGTGCATGCAAGGCGGTGCTGTTTGGCGCGGTGAGTTCGCCTGCGCGCAAAGTGGAAGGCTACCGTTCTCCGATTGTGGCCTTGCGCCGTGCGCTGGATTGTTATGCCAATTTGCGCCCGACCCGCTCCTTGCCGCTGGCCGCCGGCCGGCCGGATCTGGACTTGCTGATCGTGCGCGAGAATACCGAAGACCTGTATATCGGTGAAGAGCAGAGTGACGGCGAGACGGCCACCGCCATCAAACGCATTACGCGCCATGCCTCGATGCAGGTGGCCGAGGTGGCATTCGAACTGGCGGCAAGGCGGACGCGCCAGCGCCTGTGCATTATCCACAAGGCCAATATCCTGCCGCTGACCGATGGCTTGTTTCGCGATGCGGCGCGCGCATCAGGCGCAAATTATCCACAGGTGGCGGTTGACGAGTTGCTGGTGGATACGGCCGCGCTGCGTCTGGTGCAGGCGCCGCAAGCATTCGATGTGCTGCTGGCGCCTAATCTGTATGGCGATATTTTGTCTGATCTGGCCGCAGGCCTGAATGGCGGGCTGGGGCAGGCGCCTTCGCTGAGCGTGGGGCAGGGTGTGGCGATTGCCGAGCCGGTGCACGGCTCGGCCCCCGATATTGCCGGGCAAGGTATCGCCAATCCGGTCGCAGCCTTGCTTAGCGCTGCCATGTTATTGCGTCACCACTGGCAACTGCCGGCTAAGGCCGATGCGCTGGAGTCGGCTATCCGGCAGTTATTGTCTGCCGGTATCGCGACCGCCGATCTGGGCGGCACGGCCTCTACGCGCGCCTTCGGCCGGGCGCTACTTGCACAGCTGGCGCGTTAAGCGGCAAGTCTCTCCCTATTCCGGCGGCGATGATCCGGCCGCCTGCATGATCTGCTCGATCAGCTTGCTGCGGGCGGCGATATGGTGATCGAAGCGCCAGTCCTGCAGTAGCTGGATGGCGGTGTCGAAATACTTCATGTCGATATCGTACAGGGTGCGGATATCGAAGGCGGTGCCGGTTTCCAGTGCTGCGGCCAGCGCGATCAGCACTGCCAGCTGTTCCGGCTCCTTATTGTCTTCCACCAGTTTCCTGATCTGTTTGGCTGCATTCATCTTGCCGGTCTCTCCAGGTTGGCCATCCTGCCTTGGCCATGATAGGACGCTGCAGCGCTGCGGCAAGTCCATGCCGCCTATTGCTGAGCTCTGGACGCTTAAGCTTGCGTTAATTTATTTAGGATAAACTGCCGCAACAATATTCCTGCCTATCAAATATGCGACTGCCTGCTCTGCGTCCCCAGCGCCCAGAAATTGTGGCTTTGGTGCTCTCCTTACTGTTTGTCGTGCTGTTTAACCTGCCTTTGTGGCAGCGTGTTCTGGGCATTGTCTCTCCGCTGAGCGGCCATAGCGTGTGGATGCTGGGGCTGACCTTTGTACTGCTGGCGGCCTTCTTTAATCTGGCATTGCTGTTGCTTGCCTGGCCATGGATCTTCAAACCGGTGGCGACCGTGCTGCTGCTGACCAGTGCGGCGGCGACCTATTTCATGCAGCAGTATGGCGTGCTGATCGACATGAATATGGTGCAGAACGTATTCCAGACCGATCCGGCCGAAGTGCGCGACCTGATTACCGGGCGCATGCTGGCGAGCATTCTGTTGCTGGGTGTATTGCCTGCGCTATGGCTGTGGAAAACGCCCATCCATTACCGCCCGGCTTGGCGTGAGCTGTTGGTACGCAGCGTCGCCTTGCTGGTGGCTTCGATGATGCTGGCCGGTGTGGCGCTGGCCGGCTATCAGGACTTTGCCTCGCTGTTCCGCAACCACCGCGACCTGCGTTATCTGCTGACGCCGAACAACTATATCCAGGCCACCAGTTCCTATTTGCGCCAGCATACGGCGACGCCCGATGTGATCCAGCCGTTTGCAACCGATGCTCGCAAAATGTCGTTTGCCACCTTGCCGCACAAGAAGCGGGTGCTGGTACTGGTGGTGGGAGAGACGGCCCGTGCCGATCGTTTTGCGCTGAATGGCTACGCACGCAATACCAATCCCGAGCTGTCTAAAATACCCGGCCTGATCAACTTCAGCGATGTCAGTTCCTGCGGCACTGAAACGGCGGTGTCGCTGCCGTGCATGCTGTCAGGCATGACGCGTGCCGACTACGATGCGACCGTTGCCAAGAAGCGGGAAAACCTGCTCGATATCGTGCAGCGCAGCGGCTATGGCGTGCTGTGGCGCAATAATAATTCCGGCTGCAAGGGCACATGCCTGCGCATGCCGATCGAAGATATGGCGCATCTGGAAACGCCGGGGCTGTGTAACAAGGAAGAGTGCGGCGACGAGATCCTGCTGCAGGGTTTGCCGGGAAAATTGGCGGCGGCCAAGGGCGATATGCTGATCGTGCTGCATCAGAAAGGCAGCCATGGTCCGGCCTATTACAAGCGTTACCCCAAACAGTTCGAGGTGTTCAAGCCGGTATGCCGTACCAGCGAGTTGCAGAAGTGCTCGGAACAGGAAATAGGCAATGCCTTCGATAACACCATTCTTTATACCGACCACTTTCTGGCGCGCACCATCGCGCTCTTGCAGCAGCAAAAAGATGTAGACAGCGCCATGCTGTATCTATCGGATCATGGTGAGTCGCTGGGCGAGAACAATCTTTACCTGCACGGCACGCCTTACTTTATGGCGCCGGAAGCGCAGTACAAGGTGCCGATGCTGATGTGGTTCTCCGACGGCTACCAGAAGCGCAATGCCGTGAATACCCAGTGCCTGTCCGCCAAAAAGACTGGCTCTTACAGCCACGACAATCTGTTCCATTCTGTGCTGGGCCTGCTGGACATCTCGACGACCGAGTACCGCAAGCCGCTGGATGTCTTCGCCGACTGCCGCCAACCCATCCCAAGATCTGATAAATGAGCGCCGAGATTTTGCCGATGCCGGTAGCTGTTGCTCCCGGCGACAAGCGGGCGTTTTACCTGACACAGGGCATGGTGCTGGCCAGCCTCGCGCTATTGTTCTGGGTGCTTAACCGCTTTACCGGTCTGGATTTGTGGCTGGCTGGTCTGGCTTATGATCCGGCGTCTGGCGGCTTCGCGCTGAAAAACAGCGTGTGGCTGGACTGGATCAATCATCGTCTGGCCAAGTATGTGGTGATGGCCATTGCCTTGTGCTGGCTGGCTCAAGGGGGGCGGCGGCGCGACGGGCACGTACTGACGACGGGCGTGGCGATGGCGCTGGCGACGCTGGCGGTGTCGCTGCTGAAAGCGGCCAGCCCGCATTCCTGCCCATGGAGTCTGGCCCAGTTTGGTGGTTCGGCCGAACTGTTCACTATTTTCGGTGAGATCGCGGCCCACCCCGGCCCGGGGCATTGCTTTCCCGGCGGACATGCATCCGGCGGTTTCGCTTTAATGGCCGGTTATCTTTTTTATCGCGAGAGCAACCGGGCGCGTGCGCGCCGCTGGCTGGTGGCAGGGCTATTGGCAGGTGCCCTGATGGGCGCCGGGCAGATGGTGCGTGGTGCACATTTTCTTAGCCACAACCTGTGGAGCGGCTGGGTGGTATGGCTGGTGTGCGTGACGGTGTTTGCGTTGTATGACGGCCTGCGTGCACATCGCCAAAAAAAATCATTTGGCTTAAGTTTAGGTTAAGGCTGGGGGTGTGTAATGGCATCACGCCACTGGGACAGGTGGCTTCAACTTAGGATGAAGATCATGAAAAAATTGCTGCTTGTTGCCATGATGGCCGGTTTTGCTTCGACTGCCGCTTTTGCCGCTGCCAAGTGCGAAGTCCATCCGAAAGACCAGTGGATCAAGGAAGCCGACTTCAAGAAAAAGCTCGAGGCTGACGGCTACACCATCAAGAAGTTCAAGGTTTCCGGTGACTGCTACGAGATGTACGGCAAGACCAAGGACGGCAAGAAGGCAGAAATCTATTTCGACACCGTTTCCGGCAAGGCTGTGAAGTCTGAAATCGGGAATTGAACGGTATCAGGGCTATGACCGGAGGGCGCGATGGCGCCCTTTTTCTTTGGCGAAGTCCCCGTTACGAGTTGGAGTCGATAGGTTTTGGGCTTTGTGTCCGCTGCGCGGACGTGTTTTTTACTTGCCGCTTCCGCGCGGCATGCGGGCAGGGGCCGGACGCGCCCGGCCCCTTGCATCCCCGGCGCCCCCGAAGTCTCGCGAAACCCCGGTGCAAAAGCCGCTGGCGAGGCGCTGGCCAACTCGCGATTCGCTACCGTCGAATCGCTCAAACAAGGGCCAGCTTAAGACCTTGCCAGCATCTTTTGCACCGGCGCGAGCCTAACGGGGATGGGTGGCTGACGCACGGATAGCGCGCATCGCATGCGATCAGCACCAACTTGTGTGGAACATCGCCTTTTTTGGCCGGAGGTATGCAATGAATGCAAACGATACGCTGACCCGGGTGCGGGTATGGGATCCGCTGGTGCGTCTGTTTCATTGGGCGCTGGTGCTATGCATCGCTTTGAATCTGTTTGTGCTGGAAGATGGCGATGCGCCGCATCGCTGGACAGGCTATATCGCCACCAGCCTGATCGCGCTACGCATCATCTGGGGCTTTGTCGGTTCGCGCCATGCCCGCTTTTCAGACTTCTGGCCGACGCGCCAGCGTCTGCTGGCGCACTGGCAGCGCATGAAAACGGGCGAGCCCGACCCGCATCCGGGTCATAATCCGGCAGGTGCCCTGATGATGCTGGCGCTGATGGTACTGGTACTGGGGCTAGGTCTGAGCGGTTATATGATGGGAACGAATGCCTTCTGGGGCGAGGAATGGCTGGAAAATACCCATGAGATCATAGCCAACAGTCTGATGGCGCTGGCCGGCGTACATATCTTGGCCGCCTTGCTGATGAGCCATATCGAAGGGGTCAATCTGCCGCGGGCGATGGTGACCGGAGTCAAGGTGTATCAGCGCAGGCAGCGGTAAGCAGGGCTGGATAATCAAGGAGGCGGTATGCGGGTGTTGCTGGTAGAAGATGACGGGATGATCGGGGATGGGCTGAAAATTGGCCTGACAGCCTTGGGGTTTACCACCGACTGGTTTCGCGACGGGCGCGAAGCGTTCGCGGCACTGTCGGCTGCGCCTTACGACGCCGTGGTGCTGGATCTGGGCCTGCCCGGCATGGACGGCATGGATATTCTGGCCGCGTGGCGCAAGGCCGGGCGGGCCGAGCCTGTGCTGGTGCTGACTGCGCGCGATGCGCTGCATGACCGGGTTGGCGGTCTGGATGCCGGGGCCGATGACTATCTGGCCAAGCCGTTTGCGCTGGCCGAGGTGGCAGCGCGCCTGCGCGCGCTGATCCGCCGTCATCACGGGCAAAGCTCGCCCACTTTTACCCATGCCGACATTACGCTGGACCCGGTGGCGCACAAGGTGGTGCAGGCCGGGCGCGAGATCGAACTGACCGCGCGCGAATTCACCCTGCTGGAATTGTTGATGGCAAATGCAGGCCGTATCCTGCCCAAGGAGCGCATAGAAGAAAAGCTTTACGGCTGGGACAAGGATGTCGAGAGCAATGCGCTGGAAGTGCATGTCCACCATCTGCGCAAAAAACTGGGTAGTCAGGTGATACGTACCGTGCGCGGTGTCGGCTATACGCTGGGGGGCGAGGCGTGACCAAGAGTTTGCGTCTGCAGGTGATGCTGACGGTCGCGGCAGCCATCTTGCTGATCTGGGGCGGTAGTTCCGCCGTGGCATGGATGCAGGTACGCCATGAAATCGACGAATTATTCGATACCCAGCAAATCCAGTTTGCCCGGCAGCTATTGGCGGCCGATCTGCATGATTTTGACGATGACAGCGCACGCTTGCCACGCGGCAAGGCGCTTTTGCCCAAGCAGTTGCCCAAAGGGCAGCGCGGCAATCTGGAGGATGATGCCCTGTCTTTTATCGTCTGGGACGATGAGGGGCGGGTGGTGTTTTCCGATGGCGAAGACCAGGGTTTTGCGCCGCCGTCCGGGCAGCATGGTTTTTACAATGTGTCGCTTGATGGCGATAGCTGGCGTGTGCTCTATCTGCCTATGCCTGACGGGCACCGTGTCGCGGCAGTGGGGCAGCAGCTCTCTTTTCGCAACGAGGTCGCGCGCGAGATATTGATGGCGCAACTGCTGCCGTGGTTGCTGGCTTTGCCCTTACTGTTGCTGGTGTTGTGGCTGACCCTGACCCGCCGTCTGGTACCGTTTCGCCGGGTGGCCGAACAGCTGGACGCTCGCCGGCTGGACGATGCCACGCCGGTTGTCGCCGATGTGCCGCGCGAGGCTGCTCCGATGCTGGCGGCGCTGAACCAGCTGATAGCGCGCATGGCCGATACCCTGTCGCGCGAACGCCGCTTTACCGCGGATGCTGCACATGAGCTGAGAACGCCGCTGGCGGCATTGAAGATTCAGGCCGAGGTCGCGCAACTGGGTTTGCCAGCGGCAGAGCAGGCGCGGGCACTTTCGCAACTGGAAGTCGGTATCGATCGTGCCACGCGCCTGGTCAACCAGTTGCTGGCCCTGACCCGGCTCGACCCGATGGCCGGGCCGCAGAACGCGCAGCCGGTGGACTGGGCGCGGGTGTTGCGGCAAGTGGCCGGGGATGTGGCGGCAGAGGCGGCAGAGCAGGGCATTACCCTGAAGCTGGAGGGCGATATGGCGAGTGCCTTGCCGCTTAAGGGGGACGAAACGCTGCTGGCGCTGATGCTGCGCAATCTGGCCGACAATGCCATCCGTTACTCGCATGCGGGCGGCGAAGTGGTGTTGCTGGCCAGTCCCGACGCCATCACGGTGCTGGACAGCGGTCCGGGCATAGACCCGGAACTGATGCCGCGCATACGCGAGCGCTTCTTCCGTCCGCCGGGGCAGACGCAGACCGGCAGCGGCCTGGGCCTGTCCATCGTCGAGCGTATCGCGGCGCTGCATGGTCTGCAACTGGAACTGGAAAACCGCCCGGGGGGCGGCTTGCTGGCGCGGCTGCTGCGGAGCTAAGCTTGGCGCTTTGCATGGCGGCGGATCAGCGCGATCTTGCCGCCTAATGCCTTGTCGACGATGGCCGGGCATAGCAAGTTGAGGCGGGCAAACAACTTTTCCGGCCAGCCGATATAGCGGCGCCCGCTACGGCCACTGGCCAGTGCCGCCATCACGGCATTGGCGACCACTTCGGGACTGTCGCTGGCATTGCCCATCTCGCGGTTGAGCGCATTGACGCCATCGCTATTTAGCGCGGTGCGGGTCGCGCGCGGTGCGATGTAATGTACGCGTAGCGGCTGACCCGTCATCTCGCGCCGCAGTGCTTCATTGAAGCCGTACAGACCGAACTTGGTCGCTGAATAGACGGTTTGCCCGGGAAAGCCCAGGCTGCCGAAGGTCGAGCCGATATTGACAATGTCGGCGTCGCCACTTTGTTGCAGCAAGGGTAATAGCGCCTGCGTCACCAGCATGGGCGCGCTCAGATTGGTCGCCACCAGCTGTTCTATTTCTGCCTCCGTCATCTGTTCGAATAGCGCAAAATGCCCGCTGCCGGCAACATTCACCAGCCCCGAAATGCCCGCGCTATCGCGGCAAGCGTCCAGCAATGCTGCCCGGCCTGAAGCCTTGGTCAGATCGGCTGAAACCCACAGCGCGTCGGTACTATCCGGCAAGGCGGCCGCCAGAGCAGCCAGACGCCCGGTATCGCGTCCGGTGAGTATCAGCTTGTGGCCGGCGGCGGCCAGCGCATGGGCGATGGCGCCACCGATACCGCCGGACGCACCGGTGACGACAAAAGTACGGGCTTTTTTCATGCAAACTCCGGTAGCAGGGCGGTCGCTGCGGCGGCATCGACCGAGCGCAAAGTGTCGCCAAACAGGCGGTAGAACATATTGGCACTGTGCAGGATACAGGCTTGGTCTTGCGGATCGGTGATCCGGTTCATCAGTTTCTCGAAAAACACGATATGGTCCTGATCCAGTGCGCCATGCGAGCGCAGATAGCTGAAAGCCGAATCGGGCAGGCCGGTCGATAGCTGTATCGCGTCGGCCGCCTGACTGGCGATATTGACGCTAGTGCCTTCCAGCACCAGCACCATGCCAAAGAAGCCGACCGGGTTGACGCGGCTGACCATATCCCAGGCGTAGGCGACCATCAGCTCGGTCTGGGCATTGGGCAGGCTGTGGCGGGCCTTTTCCTTGTCGTAGCCGCAGGCGGCGATATCGTTCAACACCCATTCCTGATGACCGGTTTCTTCTTCTATGTATTCGGCCACCGCCTCGCGCAGCCACTCCTTGCTGTCCGGCAGGCGCGCCCCGGCCTGCATCAATAAGGGAACCGTATGCTTCACATGATGGAAGGCCTGGGTCAGATAGGCGGCGTAGCTTGCCGCATCCATGGTGCCGGCCATGGCCTGATGGATCAGTTCGCTGGCCAGCAGATAGTCGCGGCCGCGGGCCGTGGCGGCCAATAGTTTCGGATAGAAAGTCATGCTTGGACTCCGGTGCGAGGGAGGGTAAGGGCGGCCAGGGCCGTCGCGTAGTGTTCGGCAATCAGCGCGCGTCTGGGCCGGCCGTTGTCGGTCATCAGCGGGCTGCCGGGCAACAAGGGGGTCTCCAGACGGATAAAGTGCGCCACGCGCGCATAGTCGGGCAGGCTAAGGCTGGCGTGATCCAGAGCCTGCTGCACATGCTGGTCGTCGGCTCCCGGGGCAAACACCAGCGCGACCAGCGCCGGCAGCGCCTCGCCCAGAACCACGCACTGGCGTATCACGCCCTGTGCCAGCAATTCGCTCTCCACCCATTCGGGGGACACGTTGCGACCGAAGGCGGTAATCAGCAGATGCTTGCTGCGCCCGTTGACGTGGACAAAGCCGTCGGCGTCGATCC
>NZ_RJTZ01000109.1:0-9632 GCF_024343515.1 Aquitalea sp. S1-19
TCTCCTGTTACGAGTTTGCTTGTTTGAACTTAAAATTCGTGGGCTGCACCGGCTTGTGTCAGACTTTATCTTTGCCATGCTGCAGTGCGTGCCTGTCAGGCAGGAAAATATCAAAGCCCAAGCAGTGAAACTTTGCGCCAGATCATGAAAAGAACATAAATATGAAAAAGCCATACCGAGATTTAAGGGAGTTCATCGCGCAACTCGAGGCAGACGGCCAGCTCAAGCGCATCACCCGTCCGGTTTCGCCTTATCTGGAAATGACCGAGATTGCCGACCGCGTACTCAAGGCCGGCGGCCCTGCCCTGTTATTCGAAGCACCGACGCAAGATGGCAAGCGCTACGACTATCCGGTGCTGGCCAACCTGTTCGGCACGCCCGAGCGCGTGGCGCAAGGCATGGGGGCCGACGGCATCGCTGCCTTGCGCGAAATAGGCCAGACATTGGCCTATCTGAAAGAGCCGGAGCCGCCCAAGGGGCTGCGCGACGCATGGGACAAGCTGCCGCTACTGAAGCAGGTGCTGTCCATGGCACCCAAGCTGGTCAGCAAGGCCCCATGCCAGGAAATCGTATGGGAAGGCGAGGAAGTGGATCTGGCGTGCTTGCCTATCCAGCACTGCTGGCCGGGCGATGTGGCGCCGCTGATTACCTGGGGGCTGACCGTCACCCGAGGCCCGAACAAAAAACGGCAAAACCTCGGCATCTATCGCCAGCAGGTCATCGGCAAAAACCGCGTCATCATGCGTTGGCTGGCGCACCGCGGCGGCGCACTCGACTATCGCGAATTCTGCCAACAAAATCCGGGGCAGCCCTACCCGGTGGCGGTGGTACTGGGCTGCGACCCGGCGACCATACTCGGCGCGGTGACACCGGTGCCGGACACCCTGTCTGAATACCAGTTCGCCGGACTACTGCGCGGCAGCCGCACCGAGCTGACCCAGTGCCTGGGCTCCGACCTGCAAGTCCCGGCACGTGCCGAGATCGTACTCGAAGGCCATATCCACCCCGACGACACCGCGCTGGAGGGCCCGTATGGCGACCATACCGGCTATTACAACGAGCAAGACCGTTTCCCGGTGCTGACCATTGACCGCATCACCATGCGTGAGAATCCGGTCTACCACAGCACCTATACCGGCAAGCCGCCGGATGAGCCGGCCATTCTCGGCGTGGCGCTGAACGAAGTGTTCGTCCCCATCCTGCAAAAACAGTTTCCGGAAATCACCGATTTCTACCTGCCGCCCGAGGGCTGCAGCTACCGCATGGCGGTGGTCAGCATCAAGAAGCAATACGCAGGCCACGCCAAGCGGGTGATGATGGGGGTGTGGTCATTTCTGCGGCAGTTCATGTACACCAAATTCATCGTGGTGGTGGACGACGACGTCAACACCCGCGACTGGAAAGAAGTGATCTGGGCCATCACCACGCGCATGGACCCGGTACGCGACACGGTCCTGATCGAGAACACCCCGATCGACTATCTGGATTTCGCCAGCCCGGTGTCGGGGCTAGGCGGCAAGATGGGGCTGGACGCAACCAATAAGTGGCCGGGCGAAACCACGCGCGAATGGGGTACGCCCATCGTGATGGACGATGCCATCAAGGCGCGGGTGGATGCGATGTGGGGGGAGTTGGGACTGTAGGTTTTATGCCAAAATGGCACAGCTTAAAATGTGCTGACGGAGTCATTTAAATGACATGGTGGTAGCATGCTATCCAATGTAAATAAACTGGAAGCTTAGCCATGCCCGCTGGCCGTCAACTGCAAGCCAAAAAACTGTTTGCCCTCACCCTGATCTCCGCCGCACTGGCTGCCTGCGGCGGGGGCGGAGGAGGCAGTGGGC
The DNA here is from genome assembly GCF_024343515.1 of Aquitalea sp. S1-19. Classification (NCBI taxonomy): domain Bacteria; kingdom Pseudomonadati; phylum Pseudomonadota; class Betaproteobacteria; order Neisseriales; family Chromobacteriaceae; genus Aquitalea; species Aquitalea sp. S1-19. The sequence goes on from NZ_RJTZ01000109.1 coordinate 1,845, forward strand.
CGGATTCGGTGACACCAGGCCAAGGGAGTGGAAGTGGAGAGATCAGCACACCAAAGCCCTCTGCAATACCAGCCACTATCGAATTTGTATCCTCCAGCTCCGGAGATACGACAAGTCCAGATGACTCTATGATCATCCGCCCCACTTCAGTGGGTGGAATAACTCAGACAACACTCAGTTTTCTGGTTAAGGATGCCAATGGCGCTCCTGTTGCCAATCAAACGGTCAACTTCAGCATTGAAACAGAAGGCACTGGTCTCACACTCTTAAGCAGTCAGCCAGTAACAGACAAAGATGGCATCGCCAAGGTAATAGTCAAGGCTGGGGATATCAGCACTGCAACCAGCATTAAAGCAGCCCTACCAGCACCGAACGAACTGATCAAGAGCCAATCCCGAGAGCTGTTTGTTTCTACAGGAAAGCCTCATGACAATGGTGCCAGTCTATCGGCAGACAATTTCAACCCTGAGTTTGGCGATTGGGATGGGACAGAAGTCAAACTGACTTTCCGGGCTTCAGATCGTTTTGGCAACCCTCCTCTTGATGGCCTGCCTGTTTATTTCCAGACTGAAGGGGGTATCGGCACCGTTGGCAGCTGTCGGCTAGAGCGCGGAGCGTGCACCACAACCTTGACAAGCAGCGGCCTTCGCAGTGCCATCTCAGATGGCAGGCAAACAATCTTAGCCTATATGCCTGGCGAAGAAAGCTTTACAGACCTGAACCGGAACTGGCGTCACGATACCAATGAAGCCTACATCGACATTCCAGAGGCGCTACTGGATGCCAATGAAAATAACAAATGGGATATTGGAGAATGGTTTACAGACCTGAATAATGATGGCATCCAAAATGCCGATGGCTCATTTAATGGAAGCGGCAGGAATTATTCCTCAACCCGTCCGCAATCAATCAACATCTGGCGCGACATCGTCATTACTTGGTCCGGCAGCGCTTGGGCAGGCATTGCAACACCATCCAGTCTCATACTCTGCCCTACCACTGGCCAAAATGCTATCCCCAACACGATCACCATTACTGTTCCGCTGACAGACCGAAATGGCAATACCCTACCAAAGGGTACATCGATGTCGGTACAAGGATTCACTGGCGTAACCCTTGGCGGCACTACCAGCTTCACTGTGCCCAATACTTCGAGGCATGTTACCACCTCCTTCACTGTTAGGGCTAACTCCTGTGAAACGGCAGCACCACAGGGCGCAATAGAAATCAAAGTGAAAACGCCAAAGGGTGATGATGTGATTCAGAATATCAACTTCTGACCAGCCAAACCCAGCCCGGCACCCGCCGGGCTTTTTTTCGCCCTCCCCTTGCCTGATGCGGCGCTCTGGCCGCATCATCTCGCCTTTATAAGGAGGCATCATGCTGCACAACCCGAATTCCAATGCCCGTCTGAAACGCCTGAAGCCGCGCCAGCGCAAGAAGCTGCGCGTCGGTGAGTTCACCGAGCTGGGCTTTTCGCTGATCGTAACCCTGAAAAAAGATACCGACCTGGGTGCACAAGATGCGCTGCTGGATGCATGGCTGGAAGCGGTGGATGCACAGGGCGTCAGCTTTGGCGGCCACTTTGCCGGCTCGGAGACCTTGCAGTTTGAGGGTATCGTGTTCCCGGTTGGCCGTGGCAGCGTCAGCGCTGAAACCCGCACGGCACTGGTTGCCTGGCTGTCGGCCCGTGCCGAAGTCGAGTCGGTAGATGCCGACGAGTTGGCTGACCTGTGGAATATCGAGTGGTAAGCAAGACAGACTGACGGGGCTTGCCCCGCTCAAGACTAAGGGCCCGGTTTTTTCCGGGCCCTTGTTTTATCCGGCGTCAGCTTAGGCCACGGATTTGCGCACGCATGCCGGCGACCATCACCGCTTGCCAGCGCCCGTATAAGCACGCCAGCGTCTGCTGCATCTCGCGCTCCCAGCACTCGTCGCCATTTCCTGATACGGCCAGCAATTGTCTGGCCAGTTCGCCATGCAGCCCGACGCCATCGTGCAGTACGAACAAGCAATCGGCACACTGGCGCGCCAGCAGGCGATGCGACTTGTCGGCCACCGGTGCAGGACTCGCCAGGGTACGAGCCGTAAACAAGGATTGGGAACGCCAGAACACCTGATACAGGTGCAACAGGCTCAGGGAAAAATGCAGCACAGCGGGTTGCATGCGCAAGACTGTCAGTGGCTCAGGCATAAAAAAGCTCCATGGTGCAATGCACAATGGAGCTTATAGCCAATAAATATTACAAATGCAACATCAGAGACTGACCCAGCGCGGACGGGTCAGCTCTGCCGGCTGCAATACTTCATCCAGTTGCTCGCGGGTCATCAGACCGCGCGCCAGCACGATGTCCGATACGCTGCCACCGCTATGGAAGGCTTCACCCGCTACTTCGGTGGCTGCGGCATAGCCAATGATAGGGAACAACGCCGTCACCAGACCGATGGAGTTTTCCACCTGCTGCTTGAGGAAGCCGCGGTTGGCGGTGATGTCCTTGACGCAGTTTTCTCCCAGCGTGTCGCAAGCCGCGATCAGGTGCGACACGCTGCGGAACAGGCTGTAGGCAATCACCGGTTCGAAGGCGTTGAGCTGCAACTGACCGCCTTCGGCCGCCATGGTCACGGTCATATCATTACCGATCACCTCGAACGCTACCTGGTTGACCACCTCCGGAATCACCGGATTGACCTTGCCCGGCATAATGGACGAGCCGGCCTGACGGGCGGGCAGATTGATGTCGCCAAAACCGGCACGCGGGCCGGACGACAGCAGGCGCAAGTCGTTGCAGATTTTGGACAGTTTGACCGCGATGCGCTTGAGCACGCCGGACACCTGCACAAAGGCACCGCAGTCCTGCGTCGCTTCGATCAGGTTGGGCGCGGTCACGAGCGCAAAGCCGGAGAGCTTGGCCAGATGTTTGCACACCAGCGGCGCGTAATCAGGATGGGCGCAGATGCCGGTACCGATGGCAGTGGCGCCCATATTGATTTCCAGCATCAGTTGCGAGGCTTCCAGCAGGCGCTGCTGGTCTTCTCCCAACATCACCGCGTAGGTCTGGAACTCCTGCCCCAGCGTCATCGGCACCGCATCCTGCAACTGGGTACGCCCCATTTTCAGCACATCATTGAATTCTTCGGCCTTGACGGCAAAGTGCAGCTTGAGACGTTCCAGTGCCGCACCCAGTTGCAGCAAGCCCATATAGGTCGCCAGACGCAACGAGGTCGGATAGGCATCGTTGGTGCTCTGGCACATATTCACGTGCTCGTTCGGATGCAGATACTGGTATTCGCCCTTTTGCTTGCCCATCAGTTCGAGGGCGCGGTTGGCAATCACCTCGTTGGCATTCATATTGGTCGAAGTACCGGCGCCCCCCTGGATGGAGTCGACGACAAATTCCTGATGCAGTTTGCCGGCGCGGATTTCCTCGCATGCCCCGACTATCGCCTGCGCCTTGGCATCATCCAGCAAACCGATCTCGTGGTTGGCCTGTGCCGCAGCCTGCTTGATCAGCGCCAGCGACTGAATCAGCTCGCGATAGTGCGAAATGGGCACACCGGTAATCGGAAAGTTTTCTACCGCGCGCAAGGTATGCACGCCCCAGTAAGCCTGAGCGGGAATATCACGGTTGCCGATCAGATCATGTTCGATGCGGGTAGTCATGCGAGGTCTCATTCTTGGAGTGAGCCGCGAGCGGCTGGAATGAGAAAGACTCTAGACCCGATAAGTGCGCCTGACCAATTCCGAATATCGATGGCATCATGCAAAATTTGCATCAAATGGGCCGGGCAGCAAGATCGGCAACAGTAAATACAATTGGCATTGAATTTATTGCCCGTTCAAATACATTTGAATAATATGGTGTTTTATTTAGCGACGAGTCGTCACCATGAAGCCGAATGTCCTGCTGCTATCCCTGACCCTGATCGCCGGCGTTGCCAGCGCCGCCCCGCAACTGGCTGACGAGTATATTGGCTTTAGCGGCGCATTCGCCCACCACAATGTCAGCTACGCAACTTACAACAGCAATGAAGACAACCGTGTCGGCTATGCCCTCACCGCCGGCTACTATGTGCTGCCACAACTATCGCTGGAACTGGCTTTTGCCGATCTGGGCGAAAGCAAAGGCAAAGACCTCAACGGCAAGGTCAGCACCAGCATCCGCTCGGTGTCGTTCAGCGCGCTGGGGCATTTGCCCGTGACTGAACAGTTTGGCATTTACGGCCGCCTAGGCGCAGGCCAGTTGCGTGCCCGCGGCGATTACGGCTTTGGCAGCTACACCACCCATGACTACCAGCCTGTTGTCGGCATCGGGATTGAAGGCACCATCAGCAATGAATGGCGCCTGTTTGCCGAACTGACGCATTACGGCAAAGTGACACTAGAAGACCAGAACGGCGACAGCATGGGTAACGTCAAAGCCATGGCTTTGCAGGCCGGTGCCAGCTACCACTTCTAAGCCAGAACACCCGACGGGAAGCCATGCTTCCCGTTTTTACACACGGGCGTAACGCCCGGACAAATAGCGCCATAGTGCATCCAGTGCTGGGCGCTGCCGCCGTATATCGCGATAAAGCCGCACTTCCATATCAATCTGCCAGCCCTCACCGGCAGCCAGCGCCAGTTCGCCACGCCTGATCTCGTCCTGCACCGCACTATCCGGCAAAAAGGCAACACCGTGCCCCTGCAACACCATATGCTTCAACCCTTCGGCCATATCGGTCTCGTAGCGCAGGCTCAAATGCGCCGGCTCGGGAGCCTGCCCCAGCAAAAGCTCACTCATGCGATAAAAATAAGCGCCGGGCGAATAGCCTAAAAACGACAATGGTTGCTCCGCCGTCCCCGGCAAGCGTAAGCAAGGCTGGCTATCGGCATCTGCGCGGGCATAAGGGCGCAGATGCTCCAGCCCCAGCTTCAACCCGCTATAGTGGGCATCGCTCAGGCTGACCGGCTGGCGTGCATGGTGATAGCACATCAACAGATCGCTGCCGCCTTCGACAAAAGCCAGCAAGGCATCGTGCACATTGCTGGCCTGCAAGCGGCACGACAGCGCACCAAAATCCTCAACGACGCCGGACAACCAATGGGGAAAGAAGGAAAACGACAAGGTGTGCGGCACGGAAAACTCCAGCGTATCCGCTGGCATCGCCCGCATACCCGCCAGGCGCGAGCGCGCTGCGCGCATCTGCCCCAACACCGCCGCCGCCTCCTGGCGAAAAGCCAGACCTGCCGCCGTCAGTTGCGTCGGGTAGCAGGTACGGTCTATCAGCTCGGTACCGGCCCAGCCCTCCAGCGACTTGATGCGGCGTGAAAAAGCCGGCTGCGTCAAATGACGGATCTCGGCCGAGCGGGTAAAGCTGCCGGTCTCGGCCAGCACCAGAAAATCCTCCAGCCAGCGCGTTTCCATAGTCAAGCCCCCAATGAAACACAAATAATGCCCAATACAAACAAATAGGCATTAATGCATGTTAATATCATGCAAAATATTGATTGCAATACAAATTGGCAATAGGTCGATACCGAGGTGCGGTCCTAAGTACACGTTCCTGACCCATATTTTTGGCGTTCACATGCAAAAAATTTCGCATTTCCTCTGGCTGCGCTTGTCCGGTTTGCTGCCAGGCGAGCTGATGCCCGACCAGAGCAGCTGGTTATTCAGCCCACACCAGCATATGCCGCTTATGGCGCATCGCCGCGCACGTATGATCATCAATCGGGTGCGGCTGTTTGCCTTTCTGTTTGCCGTCCTCACACCGCTGTGGATTGTGGTGGATATCCTCACCCTGCCCGATACACTATGGCCACAGCTTATGGCGCTACGCCTGCTGGCTAGCGCCGCCTTTACTGGCCTGGTCTGCTACAAGCGGCAAGCCGGCATGCTCAACGCCTACCGGGCAATGGCGACGCTATTTGCCATCCCCACAGTGTTCTATGTGATATCCCATCTATTACTGACCCGCTATTCGCTACAGGGTCTTTCCGCCGCCATCAGTGCCGGCTATGCCTTTCTGCCATTTGTCCTGCTGGCCGGCTTCGCCATTTTTCCGCTTACCCTGCTCGAGAGCGTCGCTTTCGCCACCCCAGTACTGGTGGCCTACGGCCTGGCGGGCCTGGAACACTGGGTCAGCGGCAGCTGGCCGGCCTTTGGCGCCGAATACTGGCTGCTTATCCTGATTACCGGCGTCTCGACCTTGGCTAGCATCAGCCAGCTGGTACTGATGATGGCTCTGGTCGGCCAGGCAATACGCGACCCGCTGACCGGCTGCTATTCACGGCGTAGCGGCGAAGAAATCCTCGCCTTGCAGTTTGAACAATCAGTTCGCACCAGCACCCCCTTATCGCTCGCCTTTATTGATCTGGACCATTTCAAGCAAATCAATGACCGCTACGGCCATGAAGCTGGCGATCAGGTACTTAAATCGCTGGTCAAAGCCATATCGGCCAGACTGCGACGCGGCGACATCCTGACGCGCTGGGGAGGGGAGGAGTTCTTATTGATCCTGCCCAATACCGATTGCCAGCAAAGCCTTCAGGCCTTGGCCCGCCTATACCAGCAAGGGCTGGGCACGCGGCCGGACGGTAATCCGCAAACGGCCAGCACCGGTACCGCCGAGCGCATCAATGATGGCTGCAATAGCTGGCAAGATCTCATCGCCCGTGCAGACAGCCGCATGTATCAGGCCAAATCAAGCGGCCGCGACACCATCAGCTGTCACGCCCCCGGCCATGCACGGCCAGCCTGCGCAATATGCTGCAATTACAACCAAAGTACCTGCAGCACTGACAAAGCCCCCGAAAAGCGGGCAGAGTCCGTGGCGCTTGGATAAGCGTAGTCTTAGCGCGTGATGATTTTCAGCAACGTGGCCATAATGATCTGCAAATCCTCAAGCAGGCTATGGCTTTGTGCATAACGCACGCAGTAATCCAGCTTCTGCGGCAGTATCTCCTCGATATACGCCCGCTCCGGGTCGTCTGCCCCGCCCAGGATTTCGTTCTCGTCTATCATGCGGATCGACGCCCAGTCGGTAATACCGGGGCGCACCGATAACACCAGCGCCTTCACCTCGTCCGGATAATGTGCGACATACTTGGGCACCTCGGGGCGCGGGCCGACTACGCTCATATCCCCCAGCAAAACATCGATCAGCTGCGGCAACTCGTCCAGCTTGGTCTTGCGTAGCAGACGCCCGGCACCGGTCACGCGCGCATCGGCCCCCACCGTCAACTGGCCACGCCCTTCGGCCCCTACCTGCATGGTGCGGAACTTGTGGATGCGGAACAACACCCCGCCGCGCCCGACCCGCAGCTGGCGGAAAAACACCGGCCCGGGCGAATCGGCCTTGACCCACAACGCCACCGCGAGCAAGACCGGTGCCAGCAATAACAGCCCCAGCGACGACGCCACGATATCAAAGACGCGCTTGAGCGCGCGCGAACCATGACCGGCCGGCGCACAGCAAGGCAAAACAGGACGGGAATCCGGCAAACTCATGCGCCCAATACCTCGCGCACCGCAGCAATCACCCGCGCCTGATCATCGGCGCTCATACGCGTATACAGCGGCAAAGTCACTTCGGCTTCAAACGCCGCCTGCGCCGCCGGATAGTCGGCTTGCGTCAGGCCGTAGCCGTCGCGCCACACCGGGTGCAGGTGTAGCGGGATAAAGTGCACCGAGCAGCCGATACCGCGCTCGGCCATCTGCACGATAAAGTCGTCACGCTTGATGCCGGCTTCGGGCTTAAGCCGCACCGGGTACAGATGCCAGGCATGACTGCTGGCTGCATGCGCGG
>NZ_RJTZ01000011.1:0-49626 GCF_024343515.1 Aquitalea sp. S1-19
AAAGTGGTACGTGAGCTGGGTTCAAAACGTCGTGAGACAGTTTGGTCCCTATCTGCAGTGGGCGTTGGAAGTTTGACGGGGGCTGCTCCTAGTACGAGAGGACCGGAGTGGACGAACCTCTGGTGTACCGGTTGTCACGCCAGTGGCATTGCCGGGTAGCTAAGTTCGGAAGAGATAAGCGCTGAAAGCATCTAAGCGCGAAACTCGCCTGAAGATGAGACTTCCCTGAGGACTTGATCCTCCTGAAGAGTCGTTCGAGACCAGGACGTTGATAGGTCGGGTGTGGAAGTGCTGTGAGGCATGAAGCTAACCGATACTAATTGCTCGTGAGGCTTGATCCTATCATTTGAGTGGCTTTGCTAAGATAAGCAGAGTTGCGAAGCAATACTTCTACCAAGGCATCCAGAGAAAGAAGTGGTCTGGGTGTTTAATTTCGGTTTCTACAATTTGACAAGTTAATGTCTGGTGGCCATAGCGAGGTGGTCCCACGCCTTCCCATCCCGAACAGGACCGTGAAACACCTTAGCGCCGATGATAGTGTGGCATTCGCCATGTGAAAGTAGGACACCGCCAGACGCCCCATTAGAAAACCCCCGACCTTGATTAAAGGTCGGGGGTTTTTGCATTTGCAGCTTATTCGCTGCATAAGCCGCCTGCCGGCGGCCATGTCTTATTTGCCGGTCTTGAGTTGTGTCCACAGGCGGGTGCTGAGTTGCTGCACTTTAGGGTCTAGCGGCAGCATGACAAAGCTTTTGGCCATGATTTCCTTGGTCGGGAAAATGGATGGGTTGGCGAGGTTGTCCTTATTGATAAACGGGCGTGCGGCGACGCTGCCTGGTGCATAGTTGACGAAATTGGAGTTGGCTGCGGCGACTTTAGCGTTCATGTTGTAATCGATAAACTTATACGCGTTATCCAGGTTTTTCGCGTCTTTCGGGATAACCATGCTGTCTATCCAGATGCCAACCCCTTCCGCCGGAACCAAGGGTTGTATCTTGACTCCATTTTTCGCTTCCTGAGCCCGGTTTCTGGCGATATTCAGATCGCCACCATAGCCCAGAACGAGACAGAGCGAGCCTCCTGCCAGTTCATTGATATAACCAGAAGACGAGAAGCGGGTGATATAGGGACGGATGGTTTTCAGCAGTTTTGCTGCTTCCTGATAATCGGCAGGATTTTTGCTGCCGGGGTCTTTACCCATATAGTGCAAGACAATAGGGAAAACCTCGGATGGAGAGTCCAGTACGCTGATGCCGCAGCTCTTGAGCTTGGAGGCGTATTCCGGTTTGAACAACAGATCCCATTGCTTGGCTGGCAGCTTGCCCCCTAGTGCCTTATTCACCTTGTCGCTGTTAATGCCAAGTGTGTTCATGCCCCAAAAATACGGTATCGCGTATTTATTACCCTTGTCGAATGTGGATGTCAGCTTCAGTAATTCCGGATCCAGCCCCTTGTAGTTGGGCAGCTTGGATTTATCCAGCGGCTGATACAGGCCTGCTTCGATCTGTCTGGGCAGGAACATGGTTGTTGGCACCACAATGTCGTAGCCTGACTTGCCGGTCAGCATCTTGGCCTGCAGGATTTCATTGCTGTCGTACACGTCGTAGCGCACCTTGATCCCGGTTTCCTTCTGGAAATTAGGTATGGTGTCGGCGGCAATATAATCGGACCAGTTATAAACATTCAGCTCTTTGCTTGCCGCCTGCGTCAGGCTGCTTCCAAGCAAGGTGGCGAGTGCAATAGCAATGGTAGTTTTTTGCATCTTTTGTTTTCTCCTTGGTGCATGCCGGCCTCATCGCACCGAATTAGGTTCGATGAGGCTATGGTGATTCAGACATTCTCCAGCAGGTTTTCCAGCTCCCATGGAGTGACGATGCGGTTGAATTCATCGTCTTCCACTTTTTTCAATGCGCAGTAGCTGCTGACAAACTCGCTACCCAATAACTCGGCAAGATCATGACTGTTTTGCAGTGCAGTGATGGCACCGCCCAGCGTACGGGGGAAGGCATAAGGCAAGTCGTAAGCACTGTCTTGTCGTGCAGCATCCGGCTGGATTTCCTGTCTGATACCAAGCAAGCCACATGCCAGTGTCGCCGCCAGGGCCAGATAAGGATTGGCATCAACGCCGGGCAGGCGGTTTTCGACGCGGCGGGCGGCCGGCGGGCTGTTCGGCACGCGCAAGCCGCAGCTGCGGTTGTCGTAGCCCCATGCCACATTGATGGGGGCGGCCGAGAAGGGGGCCAGCCGGCGGAAGGAGTTGACGTAAGGCGCAAACAGCAGCATGGCCTGCGGCAGATAGCGTTGCAGACCGCCGATATAGTGGAAAAAGGTGGGCGAGGCCGAGCCATCCGCCAGTGAAAACACATTCTGTTCCGTTTGCTGCCGGATCAGGCTTTGGTGGATATGCATGGCGCTGCCGGCATCATCCGCCATCGGCTTGGCCATAAACGTGGCAATCAGGCCGTGCTGGCGTGCGGCTTCGTACACGGTGCGCTTGAACAGGAAAACCTGATCGGCCAAGTCTAGGGCATCGCCATGGTCCAGGTTGATCTCCAGCTGGCCACGACCGACTTCATGCAGCACGGCAGCAGCGCCTATCCCCTGCGCGTGGCAGTAGCGGTAGATATCATCCAGTACCGGGCTGAAAGCATCGGCGGCATCCAGGCTATAGGGCTGGCGTCGCGTCTCGCGTCTGCCATGGCGTCCGCCGGGCGCAGCAGGAGAGAGGCCCGGGCCTGCACTAGGAGCCGTCAGGTAAAACTCCATTTCCGGGGCGACGACGGGCTGCAGACCCAATGCCTGATACTGTGCCAGTACCCGCTTGAGTACATTGCGTGGTGCTTGAGGGATGGGGGCACCATTTTCGTGATGGCAGTCGTAAATCAACTGGGCGGTGGGTTCGCTGGCCCAGGGCAGCGGGCGCAAGCTGGCATAGTCGGCTAGCAGGCACATATCCGGGTCGGTAGCGGGCACCAGTTGCTGCTGGCAGTCGCCGCTGATGCTTTGCACCAGTCCGACCAGCGGAAAACGCAGTTCGGCATTCGCGAGACTGGCGCTTGCCACTCGCTTGCCGCGCGCAGTGCCGGCCATGTCGGGAATCAGGCATTCAACACGGCTGATGCCGCGCTCGGAGAACCAGTTGGATAGGTCTTTCATCATCGCGTTTCCTTGAGTTGTGCTGTGAAATAGGCGCAAACAGTGGAAACGGATCTAACTGACACCGGGCAAGGGGCTTAGCAGGTGGGACAAATAGAGTGTCCGCTGAATCGTTTTGCTCATGCTGGGCATGCGGGTGTCAGCCTCTTTTATTCTTATGGATTAATTTTTCCGTCCTTCACTTGTAGACGCCCGCTCTGAACGCGTCAATTATTTTCAACGGCTAGTGCAGTGCATCAAATGCAAATCCTTGCCAATCAAGGCGTGTACGGATGGCACGGTGTGGTGAAATGTGCAAAAATCGGCACAACTCATGAATGCAGGTTTCACCATGCTGGACCGGGATGGATACCGCCCCAATGTCGGAATCATCCTCATTAATCAACACAATGAGGTGTTCTGGGGCAAACGGGTGCGCGAGCACTCGTGGCAGTTTCCCCAAGGGGGCATCAAGCCGGGCGAGAGCCCGGAAGCTGCGATGTACCGCGAGCTGATGGAAGAAGTCGGCCTGCTGCCTCGTCATGTCAGGATTATCGGCCGCACGCGCGACTGGTTGCGCTATGAAGTGCCAACCAGTTGGGTCAGGCGTGAATGGCGCGGCAGCTACAAGGGGCAGAAGCAGATCTGGTTTTTGCTCCGGCTGGTCGGGCGCGATAGTGATGTCTGCCTGCGGGCAAGCAGCCACCCCGAATTCGACGGCTGGCGCTGGAACGATTATTGGGCCCCCATAGACAGCGTGATCGAATTCAAGCGCGATGTATACGATCGCTCGCTACGCGAACTGTCGCGCTTCCTGAAGGGGATGGAGACGCGGGAGGAATATATTGCCCGTGTCGGCGACGCGCGGGAGCACGACCACTGACGCCCGCCTATATACGGCGGCGCCCATGGTGGCTGTTGCTGCTGCTATTGCCGCTTGTTCTGTGGTCGGCCATCGCGCCGACCGACCGTGCGACCTGGCTGCTGGAGGCGCTGCCCGTATTGCTGGGTGCGCCTTTGTTGCTATGGGCCTGGCCGCGCTTTGTCTGGACGCCGCTGGCACTGTGCCTGATGCTGGTGCATGCGGCTATCTTGCTGATCGGTGCCCATTACACCTATGCCGAAGTGCCGGCAGGGTTGTGGCTGCGCGATGCGTTTGATCTGACACGCAACCATTACGACCGGCTGGGGCATCTGGCGCAAGGCTTTGTGCCGGCCATTCTTGCACGTGAAGTACTGCGGCGCAGAACGCCGCTACGGCCGGGCTTGTGGCTGGTGCTGCTGACGACGTCGTTCTGTCTGGCCTTTTCCGCCTTTTACGAGCTGATCGAATGGTGGGTGGCCGTCGCGATAGGCGCCGACGCCAATGCCTTTCTTGCGACCCAGGGCGACCCCTGGGACACCCAATGGGATATGTTTCTGGCCCTGGTCGGTGCCTTGGCTTCCCAATTACTGCTGTCCGGCCTGCATGAGCGTGAACTTGTCCGCCTGCAGGGCGTGACCAAAATTTTCAACAGGACACCATGAACCAACAATACGACGAATCTTCGGTACGCGTGCTCAAGGGGTTGGAGCCGGTCAAGGAGCGTCCGGGAATGTATACCCGTACTACCGACCCGACCCATATCTGCCAGGAAGTGATAGACAACGCCGCCGACGAGGCGCTGGGCGGCTTTGCCAAAAAAATCGCCGTGACCGTGCATCTGGACGGCTCGCTGTCGGTCGAAGATGATGGGCGCGGCATTCCGGTCGGGCTGCATCCGCTCGAAAATGTGCCGGTGGTCGAACTGGTCTTTACCCGGCTGCACGCTGGCGGCAAGTTCAACAAGAAAGACGGTGGTGCTTATGCCTTCTCCGGCGGCCTGCACGGCGTCGGGGTGTCGGTAACCAATGCCTTATCGACCCGGCTGGAAGTCGAGGTCAAGCGCGAGGGTGGCGTTTACCAGCTGGCTTTCTCCGGTGGCGATGTTATCGAGCCTTTGGCGCGTAGTGGCGACTGCGGGCCGCGCACCAGCGGCACCCGCGTGCGCATCTGGCCGGATGGCAAGTATTTCGAGAGCCCGCGTTATTCCATTCCCGAACTGGAGCGCCTGCTGCGCGCCAAGGCCGTGCTGCTGCCCGGGGTCGTGGTCAGCCTGACGCTGGAAAAGGCCGGTGGTGACGAGGTCAGGGTCTGGCAATACCCTAACGGCCTGAAGAGTTATCTGGCCGAGTTGTGTGGTGGTGACGAGCCGGTGGCACCTTTGTTTGCCGGTGAGGCGTTTATTGGTGACGATCACGAGCAGTTTGCCCGCGGCGAAGGTGCGCAGTGGGCATTGGCCTGGTTTGACGAAGCCGGCGGTGGCGAGAGCTACGTCAACCTGATTCCGACGCCCTTGGGCGGTACGCACGAAGCGGGCGTGCGCGCCGGGGTATTCGATGCGGTCAAAAGCTTTGTCGACCTGCACAATCTCTTGCCGCGCGGCGTCAAGCTGATGGCGGAAGATGTATGGAGCCGGGTGCGCTTTGTGCTGTCGGCCCGCGTGCTGGACCCGCAGTTCCAGGGCCAGACCAAGGACAAACTCACCAGCCGCGACGCGCTCAAGCTGATCTCGGGCGTGGTGCGCGACCCGGTCGAGTTGTGGCTGAACCAGCATGTCGAGGCGGGCAAGAAAATTGCCGAACTGGCCATCCGCCAGGCGCAGAGCCGCTTGCGCTCGGTGAAAAAGGTCGAAAAGAAAAAGGGCTCGGGCGTGGCGGTATTGCCGGGCAAACTGACCGATTGCGAGAGCGAAGATATCGCACGCAACGAGCTGTTCCTGGTCGAGGGGGATTCGGCTGGCGGCTCGGCCAAGCTGGCGCGCGACAAGGAGTACCAGGCCATCCTGCCGCTGCGCGGCAAGGTGCTCAACTCCTGGGAAACCGATCGCGACCAGCTGTTCTCCAATGCCGAAATCCACGATATCTCGGTGGCGATCGGGGTTGATCCGCATGCGCCGGGTGAGGACGCCGACCTGTCCGGGCTGCGTTACGGCAAGATTGCCATTTTGTCGGATGCCGACGTGGACGGCTCGCACATCCAGGTGTTGCTGCTGACCCTGTTTTACCGGCACTTTTCCAAGCTGCTGGCGGCAGGGCATATCCATATCGCGCAGCCGCCGCTGTACCGCGTCGATGTGCCGGGCTCGGGTAAAAACCGTCCGCCGCGCAAGCTGTATGCGCTGGATGAGGGCGAACTGGAAGCCATCCTCGACCGCCTGCGCAGCGAGAATGTGCGCGAAGGCGCGTGGGGCATTTCGCGCTTCAAGGGTCTGGGCGAGATGAACCCGGAACAACTGAAAGACACGACCATGCATCCCGACACCCGGCGCCTGTCATGCGTGCGCGTGCGTAATGGTGCCGCCGACGACACCCGCCGCATGTTTACCATGCTGATGGGCAAGGGCGAAGCCTCCAGCCGTCGCGGCTGGATGGAAGCCAAGGGCAACGAGGCTATCGCCGACGTGTAAGCATGTGCCTGCGGTGCAGGTATCAGGACGGCAGGGAGGGCGAAGCGCTTTTCCTGCCGTCTTTGTCGTTTTTGCGGGCGCGTTCTGCCTGTGCAAAGGGGGTGAGGAGATGACGCTTGCAGGTATAATGGCGGCCAATGCAAACGACGTGGCCTATCATGACCCAGCTTAAAAACGATGTCTTCCTGCGCGCACTTCTCAATCAAACGGTGGAATACACACCGGTCTGGATGATGCGCCAGGCCGGGCGCTATCTGCCGGAATACCGCGCCACGCGCGCCCGTGCCGGCAGCTTTATGGGCTTGTGCACCAGCCCGGATTACGCCACCGAAGTCACCTTGCAGCCGCTGGAGCGTTTCCCGCTGGATGCGGCCATTCTGTTCTCCGACATCCTGACCGTACCCGATGCCATGGGGCTGGGGCTGTATTTCGCCGAGGGCGAAGGCCCGAAGTTCGAGCGTCCGCTGCGCGATGAAGCGGCAATCAAGGCGCTGGTGGCGCCGCATGTGGAAGACAAGTTGCAGTATGTGTTCGATGCCGTTTCCAGCATCCGCAAGGCGCTGGATGGGCGTGTGCCGCTGATCGGCTTTTCCGGCAGCCCGTTTACGCTGGCCTGCTACATGATAGAAGGCGGCGGCTCGGCCGACTTCCGTCACCTGAAGGCGCTGATGTATGGCCGTCCCGAATTGCTGCACCACATTCTGGATGTGAATGCGCGCACGGTGACCGAGTACCTGAATGCGCAGATTCGTGCCGGCGCGCAGGCGGTACAGATTTTTGATACCTGGGGGGGCGCACTGAGCGGGCCGGCCTACCGCGAGTTTTCGCTGTCCTATATGCAGCAGATCGTCAGCGGCCTGATCCGCGAACATGAAGGCCGGCGTGTGCCGGTGATCCTGTTTACCAAGGGCGGCGGGCAATGGCTGGAGGCGATGGCCGAAACCGGCGCCGACGCGTTGGGCCTGGACTGGACTACCGATATTGGCGAGGCGCGCGCGCGCGTCGGGGATAAAGTCGCCCTGCAGGGCAATCTGGACCCGAACGTCCTGTTTGGCAGCCCGGAGGGAATCGAGAAGGAAGTCGCGCGCATTCTGGCCTCCTATGGCACCGGTTCCGGTCATGTCTTCAACCTGGGGCACGGCATCTCGCAGTTTGCCGATCCTGCCCACGCCGGCGTGCTGGTCGACAGCGTGCATCGCCTGTCGCGCGCCTATCACAACCAGGGTTGACCAGGCACGGTGCAGCCCCGTCAAGGGGGCTGCAAAACACGGTTGACAGCTGGCGTTCGATTTGATCCACCAAGTTATGCACATCGGGCTTGCTGCGAACGTCATCTGTCAAGCCTTGTGTCGCAAAAAATTAATAAACATCGCAAGACCTTGTTTTATAAGGGTTTGCGCGATTGTTCAAAATTTGTGCAATCTGCCTGAAGCACTGTCCTGCCGGCTTTTCCGGCCTCTTTTTCAGGGTTGTGCACAAAGTTATCCACAAACTATGTGCACAGCTTGCGCAAACCCGCGCCCCGTCTGGCTTTGCGCCTGCATCGAGTAAAAATGGATACATTCGAAACTGTCGAGGTGCTGCTGGACGTACCCCTGCACGGGACATTTACCTATCTCGCACCCTATGCCTTGCCCGCGGGGACACGGGTGCAGGTGGATTTTCGCGGCCGTAAACAGTGTGGCGTGCTGGTGGAGGGTGTGGCGAATCCGGCACTGGATCCGGCCAAAATCAAGCCGCTGGCGGCCGTTTTTGACGAGTTGCCGCCGCTGCCTGCCGCCTTGTTGCGGCTGATCGATTTTGTCTCGGCCTATTACCACTATCCCAAGGGCGCGGCATTGTTTACCGCCTTGCCCACCGCCTTGCGCGTGGCGCAAGCGGCGCGTCTGGCGGACAGGCGCGCCTGGGCGCTGAGTGCTGCCGGTCTGGCCGATCAGCCGCCAGCCAGGCAACGGGCCCGTCTGGCTTTGTGGCAGGCTTTGCAGGATGGGCCGCAAGCCATACATGATTTGCGGACGGTGTCGGCGCAGGCGCCCAAGGTCTTGGGGCAGTGGCTGGAAGAGGGCAAGGCCGAGCGCGTGCCCCTTTCCACGCCCGAACTGGAGGTGGCGGACGGGCCGCAGCTCAACGCCGAGCAGCAGGCAGCGCTTGCGGCCATCAGTGACAGTTTTGGCCGCTTCCAGCCCTGGCTATTGCAAGGGGTGACCGGAAGCGGCAAGACCGAAGTGTATTTGCATCTGATCGCCTGCGCGCTGGCCGCCGGGCGTCAGGTGCTGGTGCTGGTGCCGGAAATCAGCCTGACGCCGCAGTTGCTGCAACGCTTTGCCGACCGCTTCCCGGCCACGCCGATTGCCGCCCTGCACAGTTCGCTTGCCGATGGCGAGCGCTTGCAAGGCTGGGTCGATGCCTGGCAAGGCCGTGCCGGCATTGTGATCGGAACGCGGCTGTCGGTATTCGTGCCCCTGCCCAGGCTTGGGCTGATTGTGGTGGATGAAGAACACGACGGCTCGCTTAAGCAGCAGGACGGCTTGCGCTATCACGCGCGCGATCTGGCCGTCTGGCGTGCGCATGATGCGGCGGTGCCTATTGTGTTGGGCAGTGCCACCCCCAGTCTGGAAACGGTGGCCAATGTCGAGGCCGGGCGTTACCGCCGCCTGTTGCTGACGACGCGGGCGCATGCCACCGCCAGCTTGCCGCAGGTGCGTCTGGTCGATACCCGTTTGCTGCGTCTGAATGAGGGCCTGTCCGAGCCGGTGCTTGCCGCACTGGCCAAGCGTCTGCAAAAGCGCGAGATGAGTCTGGTATTTATCAACCGGCGCGGTTACTCGCCGGTGATAGCCTGCCCGCAGTGCGGCTGGACTTCGGGCTGTAAGCGCTGTTCAAGCAAGCTGGTCTTGCATCTGCTGCAGCGCGTGCTGCGCTGCCACCATTGCGGCTGGGAAGAGGGCGTGCCACGCGTGTGCCCCGATTGCGGCAATGTCGATATCCAGCCGCTGGGCGAGGGCACGCAACGGCTGGAAAGCGCTATCCAGCGCTTGTTTCCCGAGGCGCGTGTCTTGCGCATAGACCGCGACAGCACGCGCAACAAGGATGCCTGGGACGAGGTGTACCGCAAGGTGCATGCCGGCGAAGTGGATATCCTGATCGGTACCCAGATGCTGGCCAAGGGTCACGACTTCGGCGCCCTCAGTCTGGTGGTGGTGCTGGGGGCCGATGGCGGGCTGTATTCGGCCGATTTTCGTGCCGGCGAGCGGCTGTTTTCCCTGCTGATGCAGGTGGCTGGCCGCGCCGGCCGTGCCGAGCATCGCGGCGAAGTGCTGGTGCAGACGCAGTGGCCCGAGCATCCGCTGTATCTGTCGCTGGTGGCGCAGGATTTTGACGGCTTTGCCACGCGCGAGCTGGCGGCGCGGCGCGAGGCACATTTCCCGCCGGCGATTTTCCAGGCGCTGCTGCGCGCCGATGCGCACGAGGCACACGAAGCCGAGGCTTTTCTTGGCCAGTTTAAGGCCGAGGCCGCGCCATGGCTGGGCGAGGTCGCCCTGTTCGGGCCGGCACCGGCCACCATGGCGCGGCTGGCCGGGCGTGAGCGCATGCAACTGGTGTTTGAGTGTGCCGACCGCCGCGCCTTGCACCGTTGCCTGAACCAGGCCTTGCCGCTGCTTGAGCGTTTGGGGCGCAAGGCCGGACGCAGTTTGCGCTGGTCGCTGGATGTCGACCCGACGGAGATGTGATGAAACGCTGTTTATTATTGGCGCTGCTATGCACGTCGATGGGCGCGCCGCTGGCCGCCGCGCAACCCGACTTGGCTGGCTTGCAAGAGAACGAAGTAGCGCTATGGGTGGGCAAGGTCGGCAGTGGTGACGTGCTGGCAGAGCACCGCGCCGATGTCGCGCTGAATCCGGCCTCGACCATGAAACTGGTCACCAGCTTTGCCGCGCTGGATACGCTGGGGCCGCAATGGCGCTGGCAAAGTACGCTGCTATCGGCCGCGCCCCTCGTCGGCGACACCTTGCAAGGTGATCTCTACTGGCAGGGACGCGGCGACCCCTTGTTTGATCTGCCGGCTTTGGACCAGTTGCTGGGCGAGTTGCGCCTGCGCGGGGTCAAGCGCATCAATGGCCGGCTGCTGCTGGACAAGGGCGCGTTTGCCACCACCGGCAGTGCCGAGGATTTCGAGGCTGATGCCGAGCGCGCCTTTGCCGTGGCGCCGGATACCCACCTGACCCATCTCAAGGTGGCATGGTTGCATTATTACAACGACGGTGGCGGCACCCGCGTGGTGCTGGAGCCGGCCTTGCCCGGCGTGACGCTGGCGTCGGACCTGAGCGATGCCGGCGAGACCGGGGGCGCGTGTGCCGATATGCGCCGCCATGTGCGCGTGCGGCAGCAAGGCAATCAGATCAGCGTCAGCGGCGCCTTGCCACGGGCCTGTGACGGGGCAAGCAGCTTTGTCAATGTGCTGTCGGCCGACGATTATGCACGGCAAGCATTTGCCGCGCGCTGGGCGCGTCTGGGCGGCGAGGGGCCGCAAGGCTTTGGAGTCGCCGCCACGCCGCCTGATGCGCGCACCCTGGCGCTGTACCGTTCGCCGCCGCTGGTGCAGGCCTTGTCTGCCATTAACCAGTACAGCAATAACACCATGGCGCGCAGCCTGTTCCTGACGCTGGGCGCCGAGCGGCCGCTAACGGGTGACACGGTGGCGGATGCCTCGCAGGTGGTGCGGCACGTGCTGGCGAAAAATGCGTTGGATGCACAGGCGCTGGTGCTGGAAAACGGTTCCGGCCTGTCGCGGCGCGAGCGCATCTCGGCGCGCGCGCTGGGCGAACTCTTGCGCGTAGCGGCGCGCGGGCCTTACGCCGGCGAGTTTATCGCCAGCTTGCCGGTGGCCGGCGAGAGCGGCACGCTTAAAACCCGGCTCGGGCAATGGGGGCCGCGCTTGCGGCTGAAAACCGGCACGCTGGCCGGTGTGCGGGCGCTGGCCGGCTACTGGCTGGCACCGGATGGCGAGCGTCTGGCCATCGTCGCCATCATCAACAGCCCGCGCTCCGGCCAGTTGCTGCCGAATCTGGATGCGCTGCTCGATGGCGTGCTGGTGTCTTATGCCGGCGTGAGGCCGGCGCCTTGACGGTATAATGTTGTTTTTCCGCCAGTTTGATTGCGAGACCATGATGAAAAAAGTAACGATGTACACCACGGCGGTTTGCCCTTACTGCATCCGTGCCAAGCAAGTCCTTAAAAGCAAAGGGGTCGAGGCGGTTGAAGAAATCCGCATCGACCTCGATCCTGCCGCGCGCGACAGCATGATGAGCATCACCGGCCGGCGCACCGTACCGCAGATTTTCATCGGTGAAACCCATGTCGGCGGTTGCGATGATCTGGAGGCGCTGTCCCGCGCCGGCAAGCTGGATGTACTGTTGGCTGACTGAGTGGCCGCGCCGCACGCTTTCATGCGATGATGCAAATCTGCTTGAGCCCGATTTTTTCTTATCCAATTCATATTGCGAGACCTGTTTATGAGCGAACAACAAGAAGTGCAGCCGGTTTTCTCCATCGAAAAAATCTACGTCAAGGATCTCTCGCTCGAGGTGCCGAATGCACCGGCCGTATTCCTGGAACAGGCTCAGCCCGACATCGACATGCAGCTGGGCAGCGAAGGCAAGCAGATCGATGACGGCTTCTTCGAATGCACGCTGACGGTGACCGTGACCGCCAAGCTGGCCGACAAGACCATGTTCCTGTGCGAAGTAGCCCAGTCCGGCATCTTCCGCATCGAAAACATTCCGGCTGAAGACATCGACCCGATTCTGGGTGTGGCTTGCCCGAACATCCTGTTCCCGTATGCGCGCGAAACTGTGTCCAGCCTGGTGAACCGTGCCGGCTTCCCGCCTGTGCTGCTGGCACCGATCAACTTCGAGGCGCTGTATATGCAGCAGCGCGCGCAGATGGCCGAAGCCGGCAACGCCTGAAGATCATGAAGCTAAGCCATAGTCTGGCCGCGCTGGTGCTGGCAGCCTGTGCTGCCGCGCCGGCTTTTGCGCTGGAATTCCGCTCGGTCAAGGAAACCGGGGTGTCGCTGTATGACGCGCCGGCCTTGAATGCCAAAAAGCTGTTTGTGGTCAGCCGCTACTATCCGGTGGAAGTGCTGGCGACGCAGAAAGAGTGGGCGCGGGTACGCGACGCCAGCGGCGGCATCGCCTGGATCCCTGCCGCCGCCTTGTCGGTACAGCGCATGCTGATCGTGACGGCGGCGCAGGCCGAAGTCAGGACATCAGCCAGCGATAGTGCACCGCTGGCCTATCGTCTGGACAAGGATGCGGTGGTCGAACTGCTTGAGCCGGCGCAAGCCGGCTGGGTCCGGGTCAAGCACCGCGATGGTGCAGCCGGCTTTGTCCGCATCAATACCCTGTGGGGTGTGTAATGAACGGAAACAAGGCATGAAACTGGCCGTTTTGGGCGCTGGCGCTTGGGGTACGGCGCTGGCGGTAGCTTTTGCCCGCCAGCACGAAGTGACACTGTGGGGGCGAGACCCTGCGCTGATGGCCGCGCTGCAACAGGACGGCGTCAACCGCCGCTATCTGGATGGTTGCCCCTTGCCGCCTGCCTTGGCGCTGACCGCCGATCTGGCGCAGGCGCTTGCCGGTGCCGAGCTGGTGTTGATCGTGACGCCGATTGCGGGTTTGCGCTCCAGCTTGCGCGCACTCAAGGCGCTGCGTCAGGACGACGTGCCCTTATTGTGGGCATGCAAGGGTCTGGAGGCGGGTTCCAGCCTGCTGCCGCATCAGGTGGTGGAGCAGGAGTGTCCGCACCTGACGCGCTGCGGCGTCTTGTCCGGCCCCAGCTTTGCCCGCGAAGTGGCGCAAGGCCTGCCGGCGGCAGTGACGCTGGGCTCGGAAAATGCCGAATTTGCCCGCGACTATGCCCGTTTGCTGCATAGTCCTTTGCTGCGCATCTACGCCAACGATGATCTGGTCGGCGTGGAAGTGGGCGGGGCAGTGAAGAATGTGATGGCGATTGCCACCGGTGTCGCCGACGGCATGGGGCTGGGCATGAATAGCCGCGCCGCACTGATTACCCGGGGCCTGGCCGAGATTACCCGGCTGGCGGTGGCCATGGGTGCGGGCCAGCAAAGCCTGCTGGGCCTGTCCGGTGTCGGCGATCTGATTCTGACCTGTACCGGCGCGCTGTCGCGCAACCGCCAGGTTGGCCTTAAGCTGGCCGAAAACAAGCCGCTGGACGTGATTCTGGCTGAGCTTGGCCATGTGGCCGAAGGCGTGCCGACCGCGCGCGAGGTGCTGGCCATGGCCGAGCGGCTGGAGGTCGACATGCCGATTACCGCCGCCGTGTGCGACCTGCTCTATCACGGCGCCAAGCCGCAGGATGTGGTGGATCAGCTGCTGGAGCGCTCGCCCAAGAGCGAGTTCGGTAGCTAAAGCCGCCGTCTTGTCGCGCAAATAAAAACCCCCATCCGAGGATGGGGGTTTTTCATTTTATGGCACTGCCAGCAGGCATCAGCCTGTTCGCTGTTCTACGGATAGAGCCAGTTCACGCTATAGCCCAGCGACTTGTTGCGTGCGCCCAGACGGGCGGCATCAAAGCGCTGGCTGACGCGTATCTGGCTGCCGGCAGCAAAGCGCCCGGCCTTGAGTTCGGCCGGCGGCAGATAGTCGGCCGGTGGCAGGACTTTACGCACGAGGACCCGGTCTTCGCTGTCGGTCAGGGTCAGCTCCATCGCCGGCCATGCCTGTGGATAACGGGCATGGTTTTTCAGGATGGCGGTGAACTGGACCAGGCCGGGATGATCCGGCACTACGGTCAATTCCGACCATTCGGTACGCAGTAGCTGACGATCGGCAGGCAGGGGAACGGTGCAGCCCAGGCGGGCGCAGGTTTGTTCGAGTACCGGGCGCAACTCCGGCAGCTCGGCACTGATGCGGGTGCGGTTCAGATAGATCAGCTGGGCGGCCAGCACAAACAATCCCATCACGGCGGCAACGCCTAGTGCCGCACCAAGCGCACCGTGCCTGGACGGGCGTACTTTATTGCGGGTGGCCGCTTCGCGCACAGGCGGTGGCATGACCGGGCTATCCGGGATCGGGGGCGGCGGCGTCTCCATGACCGGTTCCTGGCGCGGCTTGCGGGCCGTATGCAGGATGTCTGCTTGATCGGCCTCGGCAAACGGGTCGCCCAGCGGCAGCAGAGGTGTGGCATCCGGTGGCTCGATACTGCGCGAAGCCTGTTTTGGCGCACGCAGCGCATCGGCCAGCGCCTGCTGGAATTCGGCAATATCCGGGTTTTCCGCTACCGGCGGCTCAGGCTCAGGCTCTGGCTCTGGCTCGGGCGGCAGTATCGCGGCGGCCGGCTCGGCGATGTCGCTTTTTTCTGTTTCCGGCAAGTAGTCGGCCGGATCGAAGTCGGGCAACTCCAGCTCGAAATCATCGGCAGACGAAGGCAGGGAGGATGGGGCGACAACAGGCAGGGTGCCCGGCATGGCCTGCAGAAAGTCGCTGGCATTGAACACATGCGCACAGTGCCCGCAGCGGACAAAGCCGCCGGCGACAGCCAATTGTTCATCGCTGACCTTGAATCGGGTCTGGCACTGCGGGCATTGTGTAGTTTGCATGGATCAGGCGCGTCGTGTTCCGGTCAGTCGGGTCCAGCCCTCGTCGAATACCGGGGCTTCCATCTCAAACCAGGTGTTGTAGATGGCGGACAGCTCTTCGGCCTGCTCCTGCAAAATGCCGGAGAGCACGATCTTGCCGCCGGTCTTCACATGGCTGGCCAGCATCTCGCCCAGGAGGCGCAGCGGATTGGCCAGAATATTGGCCAGCACCACATCGACCTTGGCTTCTGGTGTCGCATCCGGCAGGCAGAAGATGCCGCTGACGCCGTTTTGCGCGGCATTGTCCAGGCTGGCACGTACCGCCTGCGCGTCGATATCGACGCCGGCTACATCGCCCGCACCCAGCTTGAGGGCAGCGATGGCGAGAATGCCGGAGCCGCAGCCGTAGTCGAGCACGGTCTCGCCGCCCTTGATATTCGCATCCAGCCACTGCAGGCACAGACGCGTGGTCGGGTGGCTGCCGGTACCGAAGGCAAGGCCCGGATCCAGTTGCAGATTGATGGCGTTGGCGTCCGGCGCATCATGCCAGGTCGGCGTGATCCACAGCCGTTCCGAGATGCGGATAGGATCGAACTGGCTCTGGGTCAGGCGCACCCAGTCCTGCTCTTCCACCCGCTCCAGCGTGTAGTGTGGCAGCGCAATGCCGGTCGCGGTGGCGGCGGCGGCGATCATCAGCGCCAGATCGGCGTGTTCTTCGAACAGCGCAATGATCTTGCTGCTTTTCCACATCTGCTCGACCGGCTCGCCCGGCTCGCCGAAGATCGGCTGCTCGGCTTCGGTGCCGGCCAGCGCGTCTTCGATGGCGGCAGACAGGCAGCCTGCATCCATCAGTGCATCGGCAAATTGTTCGGCGACGGCCGAATCGGTATCAATGGTGGCTTGTTGCCAGGCCATATCAGTTTCCTTTTTTTCTCTGGGCGAGTCGCTCTTCCAGATAGTGAATGCTGGTGCCGCCACGACGGAACGCGCTATCCAGCAGCAGTTCCTGATGTAGCGGAATATTGGTCTTGATGCCGGAAATCGCCATCTCGGACAGGGCAATACGCATGCGCGCCATGGCCTGTTCGCGGGTGTCACCGTAGGAAATCACCTTGCCGACCATGGAGTCGTAATGGGATGGCACGGTATAGCCCTGATAGATGTGCGAGTCGACCCGGATGCCCGGGCCGCCGGCCGGGTGGTAGCCCTCGATCTTGCCCGGGCTTGGCACAAAGGTAAACGGGTCTTCGGCATTGATGCGGCACTCGATGGAGTGGCCCTTGATATGCACGTCTTTTTGCTTGTAGCGCAGCTTCTCGCCGGCGGCGATGCGGATCTGCTCCTGCACGATGTCGATGCCGGTAATCAGCTCGGTCACCGGGTGCTCGACCTGGACGCGGGTGTTCATCTCGATAAAGTAGAACTCGCCGTTTTCGTACAGGAATTCGAAGGTGCCGGCGCCACGGTAGCCGATGCGGCGGCAGGCGGCGGCGCAGGCTTCACCGATTTTCTGCCGCTGCTTGTCGGTAATGCCCGGTGCCGGTGCTTCTTCGATGATTTTCTGGTGGCGGCGCTGCATGGAGCAGTCGCGCTCACCCAGATAGATGGCGTCGCCGTACTCGTCGGACAGCACCTGAATCTCGATATGGCGCGGCTCCTGCAGGTACTTTTCCATGTACACGGTCGGGTTGCCGAAGGCGGCTCCCGCTTCGGTACGCGTCATTTCGACCGAGTTCAGCAGCGCCGCTTCGGTATGCACCACGCGCATGCCGCGCCCGCCGCCACCACCGGAAGCCTTGATAATGATGGGGTAGCCGATTTTTTTGGCGATCTTGATGATTTCATCGTTGTCGTCCGGCAGCGCGCCTTCCGAGCCGGGTACGCAAGGCACGCCGGAGGCGATCATGGCGTGCTTGGCCGAAACCTTGTCGCCCATCTGGCGAATGGTTTCAGGGCGCGGGCCGATAAAGACAAAACCGGACTGCTCGACGCGTTCGGCAAAGTCGGCGTTTTCCGACAGGAAGCCGTAGCCGGGGTGAATGGCTTGCGCATCGGTGACTTCGGCGGCCGCGATAATGGCCGGCACATGCAGATAGCTCTTGGCCGATGGTGCCGGGCCGATGCAGACCGCTTCATCGGCCAGCTTGACGTATTTGGCTTCGCGGTCGGCTTCGGAGTAGACCACCACGGTCTTGATGCCCATTTCACGGCAGGCACGCTGGATGCGCAGGGCAATTTCGCCACGGTTGGCGATCAGGATTTTTTCAAACATGAATCATATCTCCGCAGGGCGTGAGAACGGCAAGGAGCAAGAGGCCGACCGGCTAGCGATCCGCGTCCTGCTCCTCCCAAGGCGTGCTGGCAGCCTTACTCGATGATGAATAGCGGTTCGCCGTATTCTACCGGCTGGCCATCTTCGGCCACGATGGCCTTGACCACACCGGCGCGGTCGGCTTCGATTTCGTTCATCAGCTTCATCGCTTCGATAATGCACAGCGTGTCGCCGACGGATACTTGCTGGCCGACTTCGATAAAGGGCTTGGAGCCCGGGCTTGCCGAACGGTAGAAGGTGCCGACCATAGGCGACTTCACGGCCGCGGCATTGTTGGCCGGAGCCACTTCAACGACGGCAGCCGGAGCCGGTGCAGCAAGCGGTGCGGCAGCCGGTGCAGCCGGTGGCAGCTGATGGTATTGCATGGCTTGGGCAAACATCTGGTTGTTCTGTGTCACGCGGGTAATGCGGACTTTTTCTTCACCTTCGGTGACCTCCAGCTCGGCAATGCCGGACTCTTCCACCAGGTCGATCAGTTTTTTCAGTTTGCGCAGGTCCATGCTGATCCTAATTTCTTTTAGATTGTTGGATGGGGCGTCTGAGCCATTTGCATAAGCACATGGGTCAGAGCCAGTTCGTAACCGGAAGCACCCAGTCCGCAGATCACGCCTTGCGCCAGATCGGAAAAATACGAATGCTGGCGGAAGGGCTCACGGGCGTGGACATTGGACAGGTGAACTTCAATAAACGGAATCTTGACGCCAGCCAGTGCATCGCGCAGTGCGACGCTGGTATGGGTAAAGGCGGCGGGATTGATGATGATAAAAGCCGTGCCGTCATTCAACGCAGCATGTACGCGCTCTATCAGCACATGTTCGGCGTTGCTTTGCAGGGTTTCCAGTGTGAAACCGGCGGCTTTGGCCTGCTGTATCAGGCGCTGGTTGATATCATCCAGCGTGTCGCGACCGTAATGTTGTGGCTCGCGCAGCCCGAGCAGATTCAGGTTGGGGCCATGCAAAACCAGAATACGGCGCAAGGCCGGCACGCTGTCAGCTTTCATCATGGGCGCAAGTTTGCCGCAAATGGGCGCATAAAGTCCAGCTTTTGCAGAAATTGAAGCCCAGATGTGAAATATGAGCAGTAGCTGTTGATGTTCATATAGAGTTTATGCACTAGGGTTGGCAGGCATTCTAACGCATCGCCGCAATTCTGTGCCAGTCGGGTAAAAGCGGGTTTGATCTGGCGCAATAGGCAGCATGGTCATGCAAGCGGCGTGCCGCTAAGTGAATGGCACGGGTATAATCGCCTTCATTTGCCTTATATGTGCGCCGCCATGCAGCTTTCCGATTTTGATTACCACCTGCCCGAACATCTGGTTGCCCAGCATCCGCCTGAAGTGCGTGGCGGCAGCCGTCTGCTGCATGTCGCAGGTAAGCAGCTATCCGACACCCTGTTTGCCGAGCTGCCGGGCTTTTTGTCTGCCGGCGATGTGCTGGTATTCAATGATACGCGCGTGATCAAGGCGCGCCTGTTTGGTGAAAAGGCCTCGGGCGGCAAGATTGAAGCCTTGGTCGAGCGCGTGCTGGACGAGCACACGGCGCTGGCGCATGTGCGCGCCTCCAAGTCACCCAAGCCGGGCACGCGTCTGGTATTTGCCGGACGCTGGCAGGCCGAGATGGTCGAGCGCGTGGGCGAGCTGTTCAAGCTGCGCTTTCTCGCCGAAGAAAACCTGTTCGATATCCTCGAAGCCTCGGGCAAGCTGCCACTGCCGCCTTATATCGAGCGCGACACCGACAGCGATGACGACTCGCGTTACCAGACCGTCTATGCCAAGGAGCAAGGTGCGGTCGCCGCACCGACCGCCGGTCTGCACTTTACCGACGAGATGCTGGCCCGCCTTGAGGCGCAGGGGGTGAAGCTTGCCTACGTCACGCTGCATGTCGGTGCCGGCACTTTCCAGCCGGTACGGGTCGACAATATTGCCGATCACAAGATGCACAGCGAAATCTACGATATCCCCGAACAAACGCGCGTCATGATCGAAGAGGCGCACGCTGCCGGGCATAAAGTTGTCGCGGTCGGCACCACCAGCATGCGCGCGCTGGAGTCCGCTGCGCGTGGTGGGGCGCTGGTCGCCGGGCGCGGCGAGACCGATATCTTTATCACGCCGGGCTACCGCTTCAATGTGGTTGACCGCCTGCTGACCAATTTCCACCTGCCCAAGTCGACCTTGCTGATGCTGGTGTCGGCCTTTGCCGGTTACGACGAGATGCGTGCCGCCTATGTGCATGCGGTGGAAAAGGAATACCGCTTCTTCAGCTATGGCGACGCCATGCTGCTGGAGCGCAAGGACGGCTGAGCCGTCCGTGCTGGAAAGCCCCTGTCTTCTTAAACTGGAGAGTCCATGTCCGGCCTGAAACCGAACAGCCCCATGCCGACCGAGATCAAGCTGCACGCCATCAGCAAGCGGCTGGAAATTGCCTTTGATGATGGCGCAAGCTTTACCTTGCCGTGCGAATACCTGCGCGTGTACTCGCCTTCGGCGGAGGTGCGCGGCCATGGCGTCGGGCAGGAGACGCTGCAGACCGGCAAGCGTCAGGTGGCGATAACTGCAATGGAGCCGGTCGGGCATTACGCGCTCAAGATCGTGTTTGACGACGGTCACGACAGCGGCCTTTACAGCTGGGACTATCTGTACCAGCTGGGCAAGCATTACGAGATCAACTGGCAGGATTATCTGGATCGCCTCGCCGCAGCCGGCGCGGGCAGGGGGGAATAGGACATGGAAAAAACAACGCACTTCGGCTTTAAAGACGTCGCGGAAAGCGAGAAGGCCGACAAGGTCGCCGAGGTCTTTCATTCGGTGGCACAAAAATACGATGTGATGAACGACATGATGTCGGCGGGCCTGCACCGGGTGTGGAAGCATTTCACCCTGACCACCTCCGGCGTCAAGCCCGGCGACAAGGTGCTGGATATTGCCGGCGGTACCGGCGATCTGGCGCGCGGCTGGGCCAAGCGCGTGGGCAAGACCGGTGAAGTGTGGCTGACCGATATCAACTCGTCGATGCTGACCGTGGGGCGCGACCGTCTGCTGGATGAAGGCCTGATGCTGCCGGTGTCGCTGGCCGATGCCGAGAAGCTGCCGTTCCCCGACAACTACTTCAATGCCGTGTCGGTGGCGTTCGGCCTGCGCAACATGACGCACAAGGATCTGGCGCTGAAGGAAATGCTGCGCGTGCTCAAGCCCGGCGGCAAGCTGATGGTGCTGGAGTTCTCCAAAGTGTGGAAGCCGCTGTCGCCGGTTTACGATCTGTATTCGTTCAAGGCCCTGCCGCTGATGGGCAAGCTGATCGCCAATGACGCCGCCAGCTACCAGTATCTGGCCGAATCCATCCGCATGCATCCGGATCAGGACACGCTCAAACAGATGATGCTGGATGCCGGTTTCGGCAAGGCCGATTATCACAACCTGTCGGCCGGTGTGGTGGCCTTGCACAAGGGCTACAAATTCTGATGCTGGCGCTGATCCCGACCTGGTTGCTGCTGGGCGTGGCCATTCTGGTCGAGGTGGTGTCCACCAGCTCGATCAAGCTGACCGAGGGCTTTACCCGCCCGCTGATGACCTTGCTGGTGCTGTGCGGCTACGGCTGTTCGCTGTGGCTGTTGTCGCAAGTGGTGCAGCGGCTCGAGGTCGGCATCGTCTACGCCATCTGGTGCGGCGTGGGCATGGCGGCGGTGGCGCTGGTTGGCGTGCTGGTGTTTGGCGAGAGCGTTTCGCTGGCCAAGACCGCGGGTATCGTGTTGATTGTGGCCGGAACGATCTTGCTGAGTCTGGCCAGCAAGGGGCATTAAATGCAGATTTCGCTATTGGCATTCAACCATCTCTTGGGGCAGCACCCGCAAGTGCGCGCCGAGCTGGCCGCGCATGCCGGGCGGCGGGTGGCAATCAGGCTGGCACCGGTCACGGTGAGCGGCGTGGTCACCGAGGCGGGCTATCTGGCCGCCTGTCAGGGCGAGCCCGAGGCCACGGTGCGCCTGAGCCATGGGGTCGTGCTCACCGCCATCAGCGGACAGCCGGCCGGCATGGGCAATGTGGCGTTTGACGGTGATGGCGTGCTGGCTTCGTCGCTGGCCGCCTTATTGTCGCGCCTGCACTGGGATGCCGAAGAAGACCTGTCGCGCATCGTCGGCGACAGCCTCGCCCATCGCGTCGGGCGCACCGTGCGCAGCGCCCTGGGTGTCAAGGGCGAGATCGGCGGCCGCCTGCTGGAGAGCTGGATCGAACACCTGCGCGATGAAGTCCCGCTGCTGGCCAGGCGGCAGGATGTCGCGCAGTTTGTCGCGGCGGTCGATACCCTGCGTGATGATAGCGAACGTCTGCAAAAACGCCTGGCGCGTCTGGAAGCGCTGGCACCCACCCCAAACAAAAAGTTGTCCTGATGAGTCTGTCGCGTTCGCTGAAAATCGTTTCTACCTTATACCGCTTTGGCCTGGATGACTTTTTTGCCGGCCATTCCCGCCTGGGCTTTGTCCCGCGCCTGCTGCGCTTTTTGCCCGGCCGCCCCAAACCGGAACAGCCATTGCCGGCACGCCTGCGTCTGGCGCTGGAAAGCTTGGGGCCCATCTTCGTCAAGTTTGGTCAGGTCTTGTCGACGCGGCGCGACCTGTTGCCGCCCGATTACGCCGATGAACTGGCGCGCCTGCAAGACAAAGTTGCGCCGTTTGACGGTGCGCTGGCGCGTCAGGTGATCGAGCAGGGTTTCGGTCGGCGCGTAGACGAGATCTATGTGGATTTTGACGATGTGCCGGTGGCCAGCGCATCGGTGGCTCAGGTGCACAAGGCGTATTTGCGCGAGTCTGATGGCAGTCGTGGCCGCCAGGTGGCGGTCAAGGTGCTGCGCCCCGGCATCCAGCCTGTGATCGAGCAGGATCTGGCGCTGATGAACACGTTGGCCGGCTGGGTCGAGCGCTTTTTGGCCGACGGCAAGCGTCTGAAACCGCGCGAGGTGGTGGCCGAGTTCGACCAGTACCTGCATGACGAACTGGACATGATGCACGAGGCGGCCAACGCCTCGCAGTTGCGGCGCAATTTCACAGGCTCCGACATGCTGGTGGTGCCCGAAGTGTTCTATGACGCGACCTGCCGCGAAGTGCTGACGCTGGAATGGATGAACGGCACACCGATCGGCCAGATCGAGCGCCTGCGCGCCGAAGGGGTCGATCTCAAGCAGCTGTCGCGCTTTGGTGTCGAGATCTTCTTCACCCAGGTGTTCCGCCATGGCTTCTTTCATGCCGACATGCACCCGGGCAATATCTTTGTCGCGCCGGACGGGCGCTATATCGCGCTCGATTTCGGCATCGTCGGCAGCCTGACCGAGACCGACAAGCACTATCTGGCGGTGAACTTCCTTGCCTTCTTCAACCGCGACTATCACCGCGTCGCCACCGCCCATATCGAATCGGGATGGGTGCCGGCCGACACCCGCCCGGAAGAGCTGGAAGCGGCGGTGCGCACCGTATGCGAACCCTTCTTCGACAAGCCGCTAAGCCAGATCTCCTTCGGCATGGTGCTGTTGCGCCTGTTCGAGACCAGCCGCCGCTTCAATGTCGAGATCCAGCCGCAGCTGGTGCTGCTGCAAAAGACCCTGCTCAATATCGAGGGTCTGGGCCGTCAGCTCGACCCCGACCTCAACCTGTGGGACACCGCCAAGCCCTTCCTGATGAAGTGGATGAACGAGCAGATAGGCTGGCGCGGCCTCATCCGCACCCTGAAAAACGAAGCCCCGCAATGGGCGACCACGCTGCCGACCCTGCCGCGCAAACTCAACGAAGCCTTGTCCGGCAAATCGTCCGAGCTGATGGTGGCGGGCTATATGCAACTGATGCGCGAACAGAAGCGGCAAAACTTCCTGCTGGCGCTGATCGCGCTGCTGTTGGGGGCGTTGCTGCTGAAGGATGTGCTGTAGGGTGGTGGGTTACGCCGCCGATGGCGGCTAACCCACCCTACGTGACGAATCGCCAACCTTATGGGGAGCCACCCCAGAGTAGGGTGGGTTAGGCCAAAGGCCGTAACCCACCTTCAGGTTGGACGCTTGGCGGTGGGTTACGCCGCTTATCAGCGGCTAACCCACCTACGCGCTAACGTTCGAGTTAACCGGCGCTCGCCGTAGCGGGTCTGGTTGAACGAGGGGTTAGGCTTCACCCGCGCGTCGTGGTTGAAGCACCGTGTTTGGATGCTCCCAGCCATGCAGGTGCTGAAGGGAGTTCAGCCAGCGTTCGATGTTTGGATACTCAGCGCTGGACATTCCTACCTGCTCCAGCCAGTAGAGGTAGGCCGAGCAGCTGATGTCCGCGATGGTGGGGCCAGAAGGCAACAAGTACTCCGACCTACCAAGCGCGCTGTTCAGAGTATCTAGATCCGCGACAGCTCGGCTATGTAGGTAGTGGATCACTTCAGGAGGTTGCTTTGCCCATCTCATTGCGTATCTGAGGTTTGGGACGCTGAAGCCTATGCGATTGGCCTCCCACCACAGCCACTCCAGAACATGAGGCTGCTCTTCGGCCGTGCCTGCGAACTTGCCGACTTTGCCAGCCAAATACAGCAGGATGGCATTGGATTGGCAAATCGAGAGGCCCTCGTCTATGAGAACGGGAACTTCACCGAACTTACTCGCTGCTTGAAAGTGAGCGGGCCGACTCGACCGCGGTGAGTTCAAATCAACCCACTCGTAGTTGTGTGCGACCTCGGACAGTTGGAGGTACAACTTGGCCTTGAAGGAGTGTCCGGAGTCGGTGCTGCCGAAGAGGTGCATTTGTGAGGCCTAACGTTAAATGTACACACCGCTCAGGTGCATATCGGATTGTTCAGTGTGTATAACAATGCCCGCCACCATTGTTTCTGATGATTTTTCAGCCGTGTCGCAATTTGTGCCCCAAATGGTACACATCAAAACAGGGTGTTTGCATTTATTTTGCATGGCTTGTCCATTGTCCATTTTGCTGTCGTTGCTCCATCCCGTGTGCCAGTTCCCGCGTAGGGTGGGTGAGGCCGCAGGCCGTCACCCACCAATCCGGTGGTGGCGTGGCGGTGGG
Organism: Aquitalea sp. S1-19; assembly: GCF_024343515.1. Taxonomy (NCBI): domain Bacteria; kingdom Pseudomonadati; phylum Pseudomonadota; class Betaproteobacteria; order Neisseriales; family Chromobacteriaceae; genus Aquitalea; species Aquitalea sp. S1-19. Next base: position 24,590 of record NZ_RJTZ01000011.1, read on the forward strand.
TTACGGCGGCGTTGCCGCCTAACCCACCCTACGCGTTCACTCATCGCGTTTTTAGGAAATTTAAGTGCCAACCTTCACAGGAACAAACAGCGAATTCAAACGCTACATAGGTCCACGTTTGCGTAATTTTGTACAGATGATAACCAAGAAACACAAGGCTGCTGTTGGTGCGTGCGAGCATTGTGGTTGTAGGGATAACTTAGAAGCAGCCCATGTGAAGGGTAGAGACCGGAATCAGATCATCGATTTTTTACTCTCGTCGATTTCAGCAGACAGTGTAATAACGGTTGAACTACAGCAATTCGAAAGAGACTTTAAGTTCGAGCACGATCCAGTAGAAAAGGCTGTAGTGATTTTGTGCCGGCAATGCCATAAGGAATATGACGCAGAACACGATCCATATCCCGCAAAAGATCATGAACTGCTTCCTAGAGTCGGTTCTGCTGAGGCTACGCAAGTAATTGAAACCACCGGTGGTCTCTTGCCAATAACTTTGGAACCAATGCAATTAGCAGAGTTCAGGAGCCAGTTGCTCGCACATCACCAAGCGCAGATCACAACTTACTATAAAGATGGTCGGGTCGAGCATCGCGCATGGAGAGCATCGAGATTTACGGAGGCTTCTAATGTTATGGGTAATCTCCGGTCGCGCCCCGAGTTCAGGCAAGGTGTGTGGCAAGAAAGCGGTATCGTGAAGGTGCATGTCCGCATTGTGGAACGAGAGACTTAGCGCGCACCAATCTCTGTGATGTTGACTCGCTGCCAGATCAGCCTCGACGCTGATTCCCAGTTCCCAGTTCCCAGTTCCCAGTTCCCAGTTCCCAGTTCCCAGTTCCCAGTTCCCAGTTCCCAGTTCCCAGCAAGGGTGGGTTAGGTTGCAGGTCGTAACCCACCAATCAGATGGCGGCGTGGCGGTGGGCTACGGCGGCTATTCCCTCGCGCCGCTTCGCTTGCCGCGCTCGGTCAGCCGCCTAACCCACCCTACCTTACGCATGCGCGGACGGCTCAAGCGAGCAGGGTGTCGTGCATGGTCGAGCGCCAGTCCTGAAATTCGATCTCTCCCAACTGCAGGTACGCCAGCATGGCCGGGCCGACGTCGTTCCAGCCCGGGTCGGCCTCAAGGTCGGTCTGCGTCCGCCACACATGGCGGGCGGAGCGAGCGAGCGCGATCATGCGCAGGGCTTCGTCGCCCAGCCGGGACGACGCTCTTTCAAAGGCGTCCGCTTCGTACTGCTCGAGGATGGCGCGGCAGAAATTTTTCGGCATGTGCCAGGCGCGCGCCAGCAGATAGCCCAGCACCGCATGGTGGGTGTTGTGCAGGGCCTGTTCGATGGCGCAGATCTGGTTATCCCGGGTGCGGGCGGTCATGGCCAGCGTCTGGCTGTATTTGGGAAAGTGCAGCAGCATCAGCGGGATGCCGCAGCCGCGGAACAGCGCGAAGCTCTGACTGTCTTGCGGACAGGCCTGCACCAGCCGTGCCAGCTGGTTGACCAAGAGGGCGGAGGTGCCTGACTCGTCCCAGTAGGCTTCAAGCGCGGGGCTGGACGGTTGCGAGAACTGGCTGCGCAGCACCATGGCGTTGACCAGGTGCATCACGCTTTGCGTGCCCAGCAAGCTGATGGCCTGCACCACCGAGGTGATGGCGCGCTGCGCCCCCAGCAGCGGCGAGTTGGCTGCCTTGAGTACGGCGGCCGAGAGTGCCAAATCCTGCCCGATCAGTTGCGCCAGGCTGTCTGGGTTGATGTTGCCGGCCTGCCTCAGCGTTTCCAGCTGTTCAAGCAGCACCGGGCGTGGCGGGATCACCAGGTTTTTCAGCAGCGACTCTGTGTTGCCCCGATCCAGCAGAATTTTGTCGTTCATTTTTATTTTTTGTCATTTAAACGTCTGCATTATATGCGTTTGACTTTTCTGCTGTCCGTTTTCGTGGCGTGCTGTGCTTGCTCCGCACACCGGTAGCCGGGTGTCGCGTCGGCCGCACATCGGTCAAGGCAGGGGCTTGCTATTCGATATATAAAAATACATAATGTAAAAACTGCTAACGAAGGAGCCCACCATGAGCCACAACTACCAAGATCTGACCGCCGCGCTGGGCGGCAAGCTGGCCGAACTGCGCCGCGAAATTCCGGACACGATGAAGGGTTTTGGCCAGATGAACCGGGCGGCACATGCCGACGGTGCTTTGTCCAACAAGAATAAAGAGCTGATTGCCATCGCGATCGGTATTGCCGGGCGCTGCCAGGGCTGTCTGGCTTTCCATTCCAAGGCCTTGGTCGAGCTGGGTTGCACCCGCGCCGAGTTCCTCGAGATGTTACAGGTGGCGGTATATATGGGCGGCGGGCCGTCGCTGATGACGGCGGCCGAGGCGCTGATGGCCTATGAGAGTTTTGGTGGCGAGCGTGCGGCACAGGGCGAGAAGGGCGAGGCGTGCCCACTGTAAGCCGGCCGTAACCGTCACAAAAAGCAGGGTTGGCGCCCCGCGTCTTGTCCGGGGCGCGGGGCGTTTGTGTGTCAGGCGGTTGTAGTCTGCGGAGGTGCAGCGTCAACCCGCATGCTCAGTCATCGTAGGGCAGGGTGTCCGGATCGCAGTCGATGTAGTCAGGAGCCGGGTCGTCGGCGAACTGCACCGCGTGAATGCGGGTGAGCCCCTGTAGCCGTGCCTTACAGACGCGGTGCATGCCGTCCATGACCCGGCCGGCGCTGTCCAGAATGATCGGGTAGGCCAGATCGGCGCCTTGTATCAGTGCGCAGTGTTCGACCACGCTGTTGCAGGTCGGGACAACATGACCGTGTTGATACCAGTGGTTTTCATTCAGCTCGGCAATCTGGCCAAGGTCTACGGATTTTACCGGCAGGCCGTCGCTTAAGGCGATCAGACGCCGCACATCCCACGCCAGCAGACCATGCCCAGTGGCGCGAAAGTGGTATTGAGCACGAATCATCTTGTTTCTCCGTCTGATGCACGCCGCCGGCGGTGTGGGCGCCGGCTGTCATGGTGCCGGGTTTGCATGTGTGAAAACCGTTTTTACGACAACAAGGCGACCAGCACCTTGCGGCCTTCGGCGTACAGGATGTTGTAGGTGCGGCAGGCGGCTTGGGTGTCCATCACTTCGACGCCGATATGCTGGGCTGACAGCGCGGCATACAGGCGCGGGTGCGGGAAGCGTTGTTTGTGCCCGCTGCCGAACAGCACCACTTCCGGGCTGAAGGAAAGCAGGGCGGCGAAGTTTTCCGGCGTGAGTTCGGCAAAGCTGCCCACCTGCCAGGGCTGCACTTCGTCTCCGGTAATAATCAGTGCGCCCTCGTGGCGTACCTGATTGATTTCGACAAAGCCTTCGCCGTAGCCGGTGAGTAGATTGTGGCCGGTAACTTGGGCTTGATGCAGTTTCATGTGCGTGTCCGTAAGGCTGAGTGAAGAGGCTAGTGCAGCGCAGCACCGATTTGGGATAGGATTATAAATGACTCGACTCACGCTGGGCGTGAGTCCGCTATTTTGACTCTCCCGAATCATGTCCTGCTGCGCGGCCGGGCATGGTCGGCAAGGACCGACATCCGACATGCAAGCTATCCGTAAATCCCAAAAACTCGCCAACGTCTGCTACGACATCCGCGGTCCGGTGCTCGAGCACGCCAAGAAGATGGAAGAAGAAGGCCATCGCATCATCAAGCTCAATATCGGCAACCCGGCACCGTTCGGCTTTTATGCGCCGGACGAAATCAATGCCGACATGATCGCCAATCTGCAAAACGCCTCGGGCTATGTCGACTCCAAGGGGCTGTTTGCCGCGCGCAAGGCCATCATGCATTACACCCAGGAAAAGAACATTCCGGGGGTGGGGCTGGAGGACATCTATATCGGCAACGGCGTGTCCGAGCTGATCGTGATGGCGATGCAGGCTTTGCTCGACAATGGCGACGAAGTGCTGGTGCCGGCACCCGACTATCCCTTGTGGACGGCGGCGGTCAGCCTGTCCGGCGGGCGTGCCGTGCATTATGTGTGCGACGAGAGCCGCGGCTGGTTTCCCGACATCGAAGACATCAAGGCCAAGATCACGCCGCAGACGCGTGCCATCGTGGTGATCAACCCCAATAATCCGACCGGTGCCATCTACCCCAAGGAACTGCTGGAGCAGATTCTCGAGGTGGCGCGCACCCATCAGCTTATCGTCTACGCCGACGAAATCTACGACAAGGTGCTGTACGACGAGGCCAAGCATGTGTCCATCGCCAGCCTCGCTTCCGATGTGCTGTGCATCACCATGAACGGCCTGTCCAAGAACTACCGTGCCTGCGGCTACCGTGCCGGCTGGATGTCGGTGTCGGGCGACAAGCATCACGCCAAGGATTATATCGAGGGGCTGAATATGCTGGCCTCGATGCGCTTGTGCGCCAATGTGCCCGGCCAGTATGCGATCCAGACTGCGCTTGGCGGCTACCAGAGCATCAATGATCTGGTCGCGCCGGGCGGGCGTCTGGCACGCCAGCGCGATCTGGCCTACCAGATGCTGACCGATATGCCCGGCGTGTCCTGCGTCAAGCCTATGGGAGCCTTGTATATGTTCCCACGGCTGGACCCCGAGGTGTATCCGATCGTCAACGACCAGCAGTTCATTCTCGAGTTGCTGCAGCAGGAAAAAGTGCTGCTGGTGCAAGGCACCGGCTTTAACTGGATTGCGCCGGATCACTTCCGCGTGGTATTTCTACCCAATACGGATGATCTGACCGAGGCACTGGGGCGCCTGGGGCACTTCCTGGAAAATTACCGCCTGCGCCACGGTACCAACTAAGCGCACGGCGATGCAGACATGAGCAGGGGCACGGCAGTGCACCCTGCTGCCAACAAGAAAACAAGCATAGGAGCAACGATATGAAGCCGATCAATATTGGCCTGATGGGGGTAGGGACGGTTGGTGGTGGCACCGCCGTCGTCTTGAAACGTAACGCGGACGAAATCAGCCGCCGTGCCGGCCGTGAAATCCGCCTGTTTATGGCCGCCAACCGCGACCTCGTGCGCGCCCGCGAAGCGGTCGGCCCCGAGGTCGAGCTGGTCGATGACGCCTTCGCCATCGTCAACCACCCCGAGGTCGATATCGTGGTCGAGCTGATCGGCGGCGACACCATCGCCAAGGATCTGGTGCTGCAGGCCATTGCCAACGGCAAGCATGTCGTGACCGCCAACAAGAAGCTGCTGGCACTGCACGGCAACGAGATCTTTGCCCGCGCGCAGGAAAAAGGCGTGATGGTAGCGTTTGAAGCGGCCGTTGCCGGCGGCATCCCTATCATCAAGGCGCTGCGCGAAGGCCTGAGCGCCAACCGCATCGAATGGATCGCCGGCATCATCAACGGCACCTCCAACTTCATCCTCACCGAAATGCGCGAGAAGGGCAGCGGCTTTGCCGAGGTACTGGCCGAGGCGCAGCGTTTGGGTTATGCCGAAGCCGACCCGACTTTCGACGTCGAAGGCCACGACGCCGGCCACAAGCTGACCATCATGGCGTCTATCGCCTTCGGCATCCCGATGAATTTCGAGCACTGCTACCTAGAGGGCATCAGCCAGCTGCAAGGGCGCGATATCAAGTACGCCGAAGAACTGGGCTACCGCGTCAAGCTGCTGGGTCTGACCCGCCACACCGAAGCCGGTGTCGAGCTGCGCGTGCATCCGACGCTGATTCCGGAAAGCCGCCTGATCGCCAACGTCAACGGCGTGATGAATGCGGTGCTGGCCAAGGGCGATGCCATCGGCCCGACCCTGTACTACGGTGCCGGTGCCGGCGCGCTGCCAACCGCTTCTGCCGTGGTGGCCGATATCGTCGACGTCACCCGCCTGTTGACCGCTGACCCCGAGCATCGCGTGCCGCATCTGGCTTTCCAGCCGGACCAGCTGAAAGACCTGCGCATCCTGCCGATGGATGAAGTGGTCAGCTCCTACTATCTGCGTATCAGCGCCAGCGATCGCGCCGGTGTCCTGGCCAAGATCACCGGCTTGCTGGCCGAGAACGATATTTCGATCGAGGCGGTAATCCAGAAGGGCTCGGTATCCGATGGCTCGGCCGAAATCGTGCTGTTGACCCATCGCGTGGTCGAGAAGCAGGTCAACGCCGCCATTGCCGCGATCGAGGCGCTGGACAGCGTAAACGCACCAGTGGTGCGCCTGCGTATGGAAGAGCTCAATGGCTGAGCTGGCGCTTGAGCTGGGCATCCGTCACGCCACGCGTGACGATTTGCCGGCCATCGTCGCAATCTACAACTCGACGGTGGCCTCGCGCATGGTGACGGCGGACCTTGCGCCGGTCAGCGTGGCCCAGCGCGAGGGGTGGTTTGCCGCGCATAGCCCGGCGCAGCACCCGATCTGGGTGGTGGAGCAGGACGGCGCGCTGATCGCCTGGGTCAGCCTGTCGGCATTCCATAGCCGCGCCGCCTACGCCGCGACCGCCGAGATCAGCATCTATCTGGACCCGGCCGCGCGCGGCCAGGGTCTGGGTGGGCGCCTGCTGCGTTTTGCCGAGGAGGCCGCGCCCGCGCTCGGTATCCGTACCCTGGTCGGGCTGGTGTTCGCGCACAACGCGCCATCGGTCGCGCTGTTTGCCAAGCACGGCTATGCGCGCTGGGGCGAGTTGCCCGATGTGGCCGAGCTTGATGGTGTGCGCCGCAGCCTGCTGTATCTGGGCCGGCATCTGCAATAGACAATAAAAGAGAAACCATGAAGTACATCAGCACCCGCGGCCAGATGGCGCCGCTCGAATTTTCCGACACCATCCTGATGGGGCTCGCGCCCGATGGCGGCCTGGCCTTGCCGCAAAGCTATCCGCAGATCGACCGCGCGACGCTGGATGCCTGGCGCGGCCTAAGCTACGCGGATCTGGCGTTCGAAATCCTCAGCCTGTTCGCCACCGACATTCCGCCGGCCGATCTTAAGGCCATGCTGGATCGCACCTACACCCGCGAGGTGTTCGGGACCGAGGCGATCACGCCGGTGAAGACGCTGTACGACGGACTGAAGCTCCTTGAGCTGTCCAACGGCCCGACGCTGGCGTTCAAGGATATGGCGATGCAGTTCCTCGGTCAGTTGTTCGAATATGTGCTGGCCAAGCGCGGCGAGACGCTCAACATCCTGGGCGCCACCTCCGGCGACACCGGCTCGGCGGCGGAATATGCGCTGCGCGGCAAGGTCGGCGTCAATGTGTTCATGCTCTCGCCCAAGGGCAAGATGAGCAGCTTCCAGCGCGCGCAGATGTTCAGCCTGACCGACGCCAATATCCACAATATCGCGATGGACGGCATGTTCGACGACTGTCAGGACATCGTGAAGGCGGTGCAGAACGACCACGCCTTCAAGGCTGCGTACAAGATCGGCACCGTCAACTCGATCAACTGGGCGCGGGTAGTGGCGCAGGTGGTGTACTACTTCGCCGGCTACTTTAACGCGACCGAGAGCAACGACGAAGCGGTCAGCTTCTGCGTGCCCTCGGGCAACTTCGGCAACGTCTGCGCCGGCCATATCGCGCGCCAGATGGGGCTGCCGGTGGCGCGCCTGATCGTCGCCACCAACGAAAACGACGTGCTGGACGAGTTTTTCAAGACCGGTGTTTACCGTCCGCGCAGCACCGAACAGACTTTCGTCACCTCCAGCCCGTCGATGGACATTTCCAAGGCGTCCAACTTCGAGCGCTTCGTGTTCGATCTGGTCGGCCGCGATGGTGCCGAAGTCGCCCGCCTGTGGAGCGAGGTCGACGCCGGCCGCGGTTTCGACTTGTCGGCGCGTCTGGATGCGGTGCGCAGCGAATTCGGTTTTGTGTCCGGCGCCAGCAGCCACGCCGATCGTCTGGCCACCATCCGTCAGGTGGATGGCGAAGACGGCGTGGTGATCGATACCCACACCGCCGACGGGGTGAAGGTCGCGCGCGAACTGCGTCAGGCGGGTGAAACGATAGTCTGTCTGGAAACCGCGCTGCCGGCCAAGTTCGCCGAAACCATACGCGAGGCACTGAACCGCGAACCGCCACGCCCGGCCGGTTTCGAGGGCATAGAAGATCTGCCGCAACGCGTGGTCGAATTCGGCGCCGATGCGGCGGCGGTCAAGTCTTACGTGGCGCACGCGCTGGCGTAAGCGCCACTTCCCTTCAGCAAGGCAGCCTGTGGGCTGCCTTTTTTCTTGGCTGCTCGCAGGCGGATCAAGTGTTATGGCAAATTAATATTGATGTAACAAGTTGTCGCCTCGCTGTAACAGTGGCAGGCCCCTGCGGTGCTTTAATCTGCGCACGTGCTCCGGCACACGCTGGCGTCGTCGCCGGATAAGCCGTCATCGACAAGAACGGCCCAATCACCCTCTAGGAGAAACACAGATGAAGAAGCTTGCCCTATCTTTTGTTGCCGCGCTGTCAGTTGCCGGCTTTGCCCAGGCCGAAATGCCGAAAACCGTACGCATCGGCGTCGAAGCAGCATACGAGCCGTTCGCGTCCAAGAGTGCCGATGGCAAGCTGGTCGGCTTCGATATCGATATGGCCAACGCCTTGTGCGCGCAGATGAAGGTCAAGTGCGTGTTTGTCGAGCAGGACTGGAAGGGCATCATCCCGGCGCTGAATGCCAAGAAATACGATGCGATCATCTCGTCGATGACCATCACCGACGAGCGCAAGAAGGCGGTCGATTTTACCGACAAGTACTACCACACCCCATCGCGCCTGATCGCCAAGGCAGGCTCGGTCAAAGGTACGCCGGACAGCCTCAAGGGCAAGAAGATCGGTGTGCTCAAGGCTTCGATCCAGGAGAAATACGCACAGAAATATTACGCCCCGGCCGGCGCCATTGTCGTGCCCTACGACAGCACCCAGCAGGTGTATCTGGACCTGAATGCCGGTCGTCTGGACGGAACGGTAGCCGACAGCGTGGAGAGCTCGGTCGGTTTCCTGAAAAAGCCGGAAGGCAAGGGCTATGCCTTTATCGGTCCGGTGCTGGCGGATCCGGCGATCTTCGGCCTGGGGGCCGGCATCGCGGTACGCAAGGGTGACGATGCGTTGCGCAACGGCTTTAACGGTGCGATCAAGGCCATCCGTGCCAACGGCACCTACAAGAAGGTGAACGACAAGTATTTCAATTTCGACGCTTACGGCGCCTAAGCCCTGACGACGTGCCGGCGGCCCGTAGTCAGCGTGCTGCCGGCCGGACGAATTTAAGGAGGATGGCCAATGTTTGAAGGCTATACGGGCTATATCGTTGCCGGTGCGACCACCACGCTACAGATTGCATTGTCTTCGCTGGCCGTTGCCACGGTACTGGGTTTGATTGGTGCCGCCTGCCGTCTGGCGCCCAATCTGCTGCTTAACCGGGTGGCGGAGGCATACTCTACGCTGGTACGCGGGGTGCCTGATCTGGTGTTGATGCTTTTGGTGTTTTATGGCGGACAGACTGCCGCCAATGCCTTGCTTGAGGCTTTGGGTTTGCCTGCCATTGATTTCAACCAGTTTATCGCCGGTGTGCTGACGCTGGGCTTTATCTATGGTGCCTATCTGTCGGAAACCTTCCGTGGCGCGATCATGGCGGTGCCAAAAGGGCAGTGGGAAGCCGGCTGGGCTTACGGCATGAGCCGTCCGCGCGTGTTTTTGCGCATCATCCTGGCGCAGATGATACGTTTTGCCATTCCCGGCTACACCAATAACTGGCTGGTACTGACCAAGGCGACCGCGCTGGTGTCGGTGATCGGCCTGCAGGACATGATGTTCCGCGCGCGCGAAGCCGGTGCCGCCACACGCGAACCCTTTACCTATCTGCTGGTGGTTGGTGCGGTGTATCTGGCGATTACCTCGGTATCCTTGCTGTTGCTGAAGTGGGCGGAAAAGCGCTATTCGGCCGGCGTGCGTATGGGAGAGATCTGATGCTGGACTTTACGATGCTGATCGAACCCGACAACCTCAAGCTCTACACCGATGGCCTGCTGACGACCCTCAAGCTGTTGCTGGTGTCGCTGGCCTGTGGTCTGGCGGTCTCGGTGCCACTGGCGGTATTGCGCGTGGCCAAGAGCCCGCTGCTCTATGGTCCGGTCTGGCTGTACACCTATGTGATACGCGGCACGCCGATGCTGTTGCAGCTTTATCTGATTTATTACGGCTTGTCGCAATTCGCCGTAGTGCGCGACAGCCTGGCCTGGCCCTTGCTGTCCGAAGCCAGCTTTTGCGCCATGCTGGCGCTGGCGATCAATACTTGCGCCTACACCACCGAAATGCTGGCCGGTGCCATCCGTGCCACCAGTCATGGCGAGGTCGAGGCAGCCAGGAGCGTGGGCATGAGCCGCGCTACCCTGTATCGGCGCATCCTGCTGCCTTCAGCCTTGCGTCGCAGCCTGCCTGCGTACAGCAACGAAGTGGTGATGATGCTGCACGCCACCAGTCTGGCCAGTACCGTCACCCTGCTTGATATCACCGGCGCAGCAGATCGCCTGTATTCGACCTATTACATGCCGTTCGAGCCCTTCCTCGCGGCTGCACTGATCTACCTGCTGCTGACCTGGGGTCTGGTGCGGGTGTTCCGCAAACTGGAAGGCCGCTATCTGGCTTATCTTGCCCCACGCAGTCATTGAGGCCCGTCATGCATATTCAACATCATCCTTTGCCAGCCAAGAGCCTTGGCAGCCAGCGTCGCATCGAGAGTTTTCATTTTGGCGAGCCCGGCCAGGGCCAGAAGGTGTATATCCAGGCCGGCCTGCATGCCGACGAGAGTCCGGGGCTGCTGGTCTGCCATCACCTTAAGGCCCGTCTGGCTCAGGCAGAAGCGGCCGGACGCTTGCAAGGCGAAGTGGTGCTGGTGCCGGTTGCCAATCCTGTCGGGCTTGAGCAAAGCCTGATGCACGATGCCATGGGACGGTTCGATTTTGCCAGCGGTGAAAACTTTAACCGCCACTATCCCGACTTTTATGCCGAACTGGGCGAAACGCTGCGAGCGCAACTGGGGGCCGACGAAGACAGCAATACGCGTCTGGTACGCGCGGCCATGCGCGCGTTTCTGGCGGCGCAGACACCGGCTACCGAGCTGGCGGGCTTGCGCCACGCCCTGGTGTCGCTGGCCTTTGACGCCGATGTGGTGCTGGATCTGCATGCCGACTTCGAGGCGGTGCTGCATTTGTATAGCGAAACCCCGTATCTTGAGCAGCTGGAGCCGCTGTCGCGTTTGATGGAGGCCGAAGCGGTGCTGCATGCCAAGGGGAGCGGCGGCCAGTCTTTTGATGAAGCCATGAGCCAGATCTGGTGGAAACTGGGAGAGCATCTGCCTGACGATATCCCGCTGTCGCTGGCTTGTCTTGCCGTGACAGTCGAGTTGCGCGGCGAGGCCGAGGTTTGCCATCAACTGGCCGAACAGGATGCCGATCGCCTGTTTGACTTTCTGGTTTACCGCGGCGTGATCGCCGGTGAAAAACCTGCGCTGCCCGCCGCGCGTTGTCAGGCTACACCGCTGACCGGTTCCGAGACACTGATTGCGCCGGTGCCTGGCGTGATCGTTTACCGGGCCCGCGTTGGCGAGTGGATCGAGGTGGGGCAAACCGTGTGTGAGTTGATTAATCCCTTATCCGGCGCCGTGGTGTTGTTGAAGTCTACGGTGAGCGGGGTGTTTTATGCCCGTGAGAGTCGCCGTTATGCAATTGCCGGGATGAATCTTGGAAAAATTGCAGGTAGCATTCCATTTCGTCGTGGTTATCTGCTTAGCGCCTGAGCCATCCCCCCAACCGTTCCATACAAGAGTCAGCAAGAACTCGCCAGGAGAGAATCATGATGGAAGTACAAAACAGCCAGTTCAGCGGTGAAACTGCCGCCACCATGCCCGCCCCGACGGGGCTGTCACCCGCCGGCCGGGTCGTGAAATTGCAGGTGGAAAACCTGCACAAGAGTTACGGCAGCCACGAAGTTCTCAAGGGGCTCTCGCTGACTGCTCGCGCCGGTGACGTGATCAGCATCATCGGCTCCAGCGGTTCGGGCAAGAGTACCTTTTTGCGCTGCATTAATATGCTGGAGCGCCCGCATACCGGTCGCATCGTTGTGGCCGGTGAAGAGCTGGAGTTGGTCAAAGCCAGGGACGGCATGCTTAAGGCCGCGCGCGAGGTGCAGTTGCAAAAGATGCGCTCGCGTCTGGCCATGGTGTTTCAGCACTTCAATCTGTGGGCGCATATGACGGTGCTGGAAAACATTATCGAAGCACCGGTACATGTGCTGGGCGTGAACAAGGACGAGGCGGTGGCGCGTGCGCGTGGCTATCTGGCCAAGGTCGGCCTGTCCGGCGTCGAGGACAAGTATCCGGCGCATATGTCCGGTGGCCAGCAGCAGCGTGTGGCGATTGCCCGCGCCCTGGCGGTCGAGCCCGAGGTGATGCTGTTTGACGAGCCGACCTCGGCGCTGGACCCGGAACTGGTGGGCGAGGTGCTCAAGGTGATGCGTACGCTGGCGGAGGAAGGCCGCACCATGGTGGTGGTGACCCACGAGATGGGCTTTGCCCGTGATGTGGCCAACCATGTGATGTTCCTGCATCAGGGCCGGGTCGAGGAAGAGGGTTGCCCGAAAGCGATTCTGGCCAATCCGCAAAGCGAGCGCCTGCAGCAGTTTTTGAGCAAAACGCGCTGATTGCGGTGATGGCTGATACGCCTGCCACTCTGATTCGCGTCCTGCTGTTGCCGGGTTTTAGCGAAACCGAAGCCGGCATCGTGTCCGACTGTGTGGCGACCTTTAATGCCCGGCGCGCGCGCTTTGCCCTGCACTGGGTCTCGGTCGATGGCCTGCCGGTCAGGGCGGCCGCCGGGCGCGCATGGGCGGTTGATGCCGTTTTTGACAGCTCCTTGCCTGGTGCCAGCTTGTTGCTGGTACTGGCCGGTGAAATGCCGGAAAAAATGCCGGCAGCGTCGCCACTGCCGGCTCAGCTGGCCGCGTGTGCGCGTGCGGGCAGTCTCTTGTGCGGTGTGCGTGCCGGCGTGTTCAGTCTGGCGGCTGCCGGGCTGTATGGCGCCAGCCGTGTGGCGGTGCACTGGACGCTGGCTGAAGGTTTTGCCGAGTATTATCCCGCCATCGCGCAGTCCGGCCAGCTCTATGCGCTGGAGCACGGCCACGCCAGTTGCGCCGGGGGCCTGGCATTGGCCGATTGCCTGTTGCACCTGATCAGCCGTTTGCCGGAAGCACCGCCAACCGGCAGCGTGGCCGAAGACTTGCTGATGGAACGCCAGCGCCGTGGCGACGAGCGCCAGCGCGTGCCCTTGATGGCCAGCATCGGTGCCGCCGATCCCAAGCTGGTCAGCGCCGTGCAGCTGATGGAAGCGAATCTGGAGGAGCTGCTGACCACCGACGAGATTGCACAGCTGGTGTGCATTTCGCGTCGCCAGCTCGAGCGGCTGTTTCGCCAGTTTCTGGACCGGGTTCCCTCGCAGTATTACCTGGAGCTGAGGCTGGAGCGTGCACGCCAGTTACTCAGGCAAAGCAGCAAATCCATCATCCAGATCGGGCTGTCGTGCGGTTTTTCTTCCGGTCCGCACTTTTCCAGCGCCTATCGCAATCATTTTGGCCATACCCCGCGCGACGAGCGGCGTAGTGCCCAGCGCGCCAGCTGAAACAAGCTGTCGCCAGCGGACAATTGTGAGCTGTTTCCCTGGTTTAGAATCGTGGATATCCCACCGGGCTGAAGCGGCCTGTTTTAGCGAGATTGATCATGTTTGTGCTACGCCCCGCCTGTGTACATGATTTGCCGGCAATCGAGCGGCTGGCTGCGGCCAGCCCGGTTGGCGTCACGTCCTTGCCGGCTGACCGGCAGGTTTTGCTTGAACGCATTCTGGCCAGCGAGAACTCGCTGGCAGCCGAGGTGGGCTTTCGCGGTGAGGAGCGCTACTTCTTCGTGCTGGAAGATAGCCAAAGCGGCGAGCTGGCCGGCGTGTGCGGCCTGAATGCGGTTGCCGGCTTTAACGAGCCTTTTTACAGTTTTCGCAACGAGTCGCTGGTGCACGCCTCCAGCGAGCTGGGCATCGTCAATCACATTCATGTCCTGTCCCTGTGCCATGACCTGACCGCACACTCGCTGATGGTGTCTTTTTATATCCGCCCGGATCTGGTGGACACGCCCGAGTCCGAATTGCTGTCGCGTGCGCGCTTGTTGTTTGCCGCCAATTGGCCGGCACGTTTTGCCGACACCGTGGTGTCCGCCATGCTGGGAGTGGGGGATAAGGAACAAGGCTCGCCGTTCTGGGATTCGGTCGGCCGCGTTTACTTCGGGCTGGACTACCACGAAGCCGAGGCACTGTGCGGCGCGCGCGGGCGCAAGTTTCTGGGTGAGTTGATGCCGCAGCAGCCGGTCTATGTGCCGCTGTTGTCGGATGAGGCGCAATCGGTGATGGGCGAGGTGGGGGATGACTCTTTGCTGCCGTACGACATCCTGTCGCGTGAAGGTTTCGAGAGCGAAAACTATATCGATATCTTCGATGGCGGGCCTATTTTGCTTGGCCGCCTCTCCTCGCTCTATAGCGTGGCCGCCAGTAGCGTATTGGCGGTAGAGGTTGCGCCGTCGCTGGGTGAGGGCGAGTTGTTTTTGCTTGCCAACCAGCGTTTGCAGGATTTTCGGGCCATTGTGGTGCCAGGAGTGCTTGTCGCCGGGTGTTTGCAACTGGATAGCGAGGCGGCAGCGGCGCTGGGCGTGCGCGCCGGCGAGTGCGTGCGTGCGGTGCCCCTGTGGCAGACACAAGAAAGGAGTGCCTGATGCGGGTACGTTCTATTCGCCGCGAGGATCTGCCGGCACTGATGGCGCTGGCCGCTGATTGCGGCATCGGCCTGACGACCTTGCCGCATCATGAGGAAGTGCTCGCGCGCCGCATCGAAGCTTCGTTGCGTTCGGGGCCGGCGTCCGAGCATCGCAGCTGGCTGTTTGTGCTGGAGCAAGATGGCGAGCTCATTGGTGTGTCGGGGCTGGAAGGTGCGATTGGCCTGAAGGAGCCCAGCTATTACTACCGTCAGGGCCTGACGGTGCGCATGGCACGCGAAGCCGGCATAGACCGGCGCCTGCCGACGCTGACGCTGGGCAATGATCTGACCGGTGCCAGTGCCTTGTGCACGCTGTTTCTGGCGCCGGCATGGCGCTCCATGGGACGCGGCGCCTTGCTGTCGCGCTCGCGCCTGATGTTTATCGCCGATTTTCCCGATCTTTTTGCCCCGCAGCTGACCGCCGAAATCCGTGGCATCAACGATGCCAGCGGCGTCTCGCCGTTCTGGAATGGCTTGGGGCGGCAGTTTTTTCATGCCGAGTTTGCCCGTGCCGATTATTTGCGCGGTACCGGTGCTTGCGCAGCCATTGCCGCGCTGATGCCGCAGCAGACCGTGTTTACCGATATGCTGCCGCCCGCTGCCCGTGCGGCCATCGGGCAGGTCCACCCCGACTCGATGGGGGCGGTGCGCCTATTGAACGAAGAAGGGCTGCACGCCAGCGGCTATATCGACCTGTTCGATGGCGGGCCCGTTTTGCGCGGTGAAATAGCGCAGCTGAGGACGGTCAGCCAGAGCCGGGTGCTGGGGCTATGCGTGGGTGAGGTCCGTAGCGGCATGCGTTTCATGTTGTCCAACCGGTGCGCAGAGGATTTTGTCGTGCTGGTCGCCGATGCCGAACTGGTGGATGGCGGGCTGCGTATCAGCGCCGCCACACTGGCGCAATTACAGCTGGACGCGCACGACAGCGTGCGCGCGCTGGCATTGAACTGACCGCGCAAGCTGTCACGTTGACGAGAAAGTGAAGAACCATGCAAGCATTTGAAGCCAATTTTGACGGGCTGGTCGGCCCGACCCACAACTATGCCGGCCTGTCACACGGCAATGTCGCCTCGACCAGTAATGGCAGCGCGCTCTCTAATCCGCGTCTGGCCGCGCAGCAGGGTCTGGCCAAGATGAAGGCGCTGGCTGATCTGGGCTTCAAGCAGGGCGTGCTGGCTCCGCACGAGCGCCCGGATGTGGCCAGTTTGCGCCGTCTGGGTTTTGCCGGCAGCGATGCTGACGTGATCGGGCGCGCAGCCAAAGAGGCGCCGGCCATCCTGGCTGCGGTGTGTTCGGCCTCGCCGATGTGGACGGCCAACGCTGCCACGGTCAGCCCTTCGGGCGATACCGCCGATAGGCGCGTACATTTCACCCCGGCCAACCTTAATAACAAGTTTCACCGTGCCATCGAGCATCCGGTCACCGGTCGAATCTTAGGCGCGATGTTTGCCGACGAGACGCACTTTGCCCACCATCCGGCGCTGCCGGCGCAGATGCATTTCGGCGACGAAGGTGCGGCCAACCATACCCGCTTCTGTGCCGCTTACGGCGCGCGCGGCGTCGAGTTCTTTGTCTACGGCCAGTCGGCATTTGACGCCGCCGCACCGCGCCCGGCGCGTTTCCCTGCGCGCCAGACGCTGGAAGCGAGCCAGGCGGTGGCGCGCCTGCACGGCCTGAGCGACGAAGGTGTGGTCTACGCCCAGCAGCATCCGGATACCATCGATGCCGGTGTATTCCATAACGACGTGATCGCGGTCGGCAATGGCGAAGTGCTGTTCCACCACGAAAAGGCCTTCCTCAACCAAGATGCGGTGCTGGCCGAGCTGTCGGATAAGCTGGCGGCGCTGGGCGGGCGTTTCCAGTCTATTGAGGTGCCTGACGCCGAGGTCAGCGTGGCCGAGGCGGTGAAGTCCTATCTGTTTAACAGCCAGCTGCTGACCCGCGCCGACGGGCGCATGATTCTGGTGGTGCCGCAGGAGTGTCAGAACACGCCGCGGGTATGGGCTTACTTGGAAAAACTGCTGGCGAGCGATGGCGTGATTGCTGAGCTCAAGGTATTCGACCTCAAGCAGTCTATGCAAAACGGCGGTGGCCCTGCCTGCCTGCGCCTGCGCGTGGCGCTGACCGAAGCCGAAGTGGCGGCGGTCAACCCCAAAGTGTGGATGAACGACAGCCTGTTTGCCACGCTGAACGACTGGGTGGCGCGCCATTACCGCGACCGCCTGAGTGCCGCCGATCTGGCCGATCCGGCACTTTTGACCGAGTGCCGCACGGCGCTGGACGAGTTGTCGGCCATTCTCGGTCTGGGCGCGGTGTATCCGTTCCAGCGTTAAGCCTTAGCCAGACAAAACGGCCGGCAGACTCGCGTCTGCCGGCCGTTTTTACATGCTGCGGGCTCGCGTTTAAAAATTCATATTCAAGCCCAGATTACCGCCCCAGGCATTGCCGTCATCACGCCCGGCCGTGCCGTTGATCTGCACAAAGCCGGTGATGTTTTTGGCCAGCGCCACGCTGACACCGGCGGACAGGTCGGTCCAGTTGTCCGGCAGCGCCAGACTTTGGGTGACAAAGTTGCCCGAGGTAGTGAGCAGCCCGGCACTGATATCGCGAGCATCGCCCTTGAACTCGTGGTTGTAGCTGATGCTGGCGTAGGGGGTGGCTCTGCCCAGTGGCGCCTCTATGCCCCAGCCGAGCGAGCCGACCAGCGACTTGATCTTCTGATCGCCAAAGCGCATGGCGCTGAAGTCCAGATTGTCTTCTATCAGCGCGCCGACCTTGATGTGTTCGTAGCGCAGCCCGACCTGCGGGCCGGTATTCACTACGCCCAACTGCATGCGGTAGCCGCCCTCGAGCGCAAAGCCCATCTGGATGGCGCGGGTCGAGCCGGTCTGAGTTTCGTGGTAAACCGGTCCCAGTTTGACGTCACGGCGGGTGTCGATATCGGTATTGCCGAGGAAAACGTCGCCATCCAGCCACAGCGGGCCTTGACGGAAGTTGGCCAGCGCCGACAGCGAGCGATAGTCGCCATCGTAGCTGCCGATGGCGCCGATATCGGACTTGACCTTGCCACCGCTAAAGGCCACGCCCAGCGCAAGCTCGGGTGTGGCCTGATAGTCGAAGCCCAGAGTGGCGATGGCTTCGGGCTTGATCTCGCCCTCGGCAATATTGTCGCGGCCGAACCCGGCGCTGGCCAGCGCGCCCACTGTGCCGACGGCGCGTGGTGCTGCATCCAGCGCACGGGCGTGTGCCGACAGAGTCTCGCGTACGATGCGCCGTGCCGACAGCGGCACCTGGCCCAGCGCATCGGCCAGTGCCGGGGCCTGTACGATGGTGGCGAAGTAGTCGCCGAGGGCTTGATGTGTCAGTGGTGAAGGGTGGCGGTCATCTGCAAACAGATAGTTGATGCCTTGTGCTGCACCAGGTGTTTGTGCCCCAAGGGTACAGGTTAATGCACTTGCCGAGGGGATGCAGGCGGAGCCAGTCGTATTGTTGATGCCGAAGGCCGCCGGGTTGGCCAGTACGGCGGCGAACAGCCCGGCAACGTTTGGACGGATCACGTTGACGCCGCTTTGGGCGATGCCTGCGTCGACCGAGCTATTAAAGAAAGCTGTTAGCGTGTTAAGGCTAGCCTTTGCATTGTTGTATTCCTCGGTGATTGACTTCAACATCGCATCAAAGGCCGGGCCGCTTGATGCTCCAGCCAAGGCAGTGCTCAGGTTTTTAAGAGCTTGTCCAACAGCAGCCTCTTGAGTGGCGGTAGTTGGTGTTTTTTCAAGGCTAAGAGCAGGCCAGACAGCATTCCGTAACTGTAAGGAAATTTTTGCCGCCGCGATGCCTTGAGGGGAGTCTTCTTGCATGGTGAGCGGATCATAGCCTGCACTTTTGGCTGCAATCGCTCCGATAACGCCGCTCATTAAGGCTGGCGTATCGCCAAAGGCCGGCAGGTTGGGAGCCATAATCAGGCCGGCGCCGGCCGCCGATAGGCGACCTACCTGTTGTGCCAGCGAACCTGCCGCCGTGGCAATGCTGGTCTGTGCAGTTGTTGGGCTGGAGGCCGCGGCTGGGATGTCGTTGCCGCCAGCCCACACGAAATAGAACGCGTTTGGGTTGGCTTTGCCACCGCTACGGACGAGATAAGCATCAACTTGCGCTGGCAGGTTTGCAATATTGATATTGCTTCCATATAGCGGGCTCAGAACGGAGAAAGGCCCTTTGTTTGACTGCTGTGGTTGCACAGACTGCGCTCCGCCCTGTGCATAGTTGTTGCCGCTAAGGTTGTAACCGGTCAATGGGTTCACTGCATTTGCACTCAGGCCGAGCCGGGATGCAAGTACGTTGACGGCCAGTGGTGCATTGTTGATGGTCCAGCGGCTACTGGGGTCTAGGTTACCAACCGTACTGAATGCACCGGTATCACTCAGGCTGTCGCCAAAGAACCACGCTTGGCTGAATCCACCCGCTTGCGCGGCGCCCAAGCTCAGCGCCAGTGTGACGGCGCAGGCGGTTTTTTTCAGTTGTGCTTGCATGTGTTGCCCTCGATTGTTTTTTTGATGCAGATCAAATGCTCTACATGGAGTAAATATCCTAAAGTCGTGGGCGTTAGGTCAAACGTTTGTCGGCTTATCTGTTGTTGCAGGTACAATGGCGCCATGTTTCGACGTATTTTTGCGACAATGTTTTTTTTGCTGGGCATCGCGCCTGTGTGTGCGGGGGGCGGTCAGGATCTGGCGCGGCTGCAGCTTGAGGCGCAGCGTTTTGTTGACCAGCAAAGCGCCAGCGGGCGCGGCCCGGTGCGTGATGTTTCGCCGCCGGATGCGCGGCTGTTTCTGCCGGCCTGCCCTGATCTGTCCATTGCCTGGCCTGCCGGTGTGCCGGCCGAATCGGTGGCAGTGCGCTGCCCGGTATTGGGCTGGAGCATTGCCTTGCCGCTGAAGGCGCGCGGTGTGGCCAGCGTGTATGTGGCTGCCAGCCTGATTGGTGCCGGGCAAACTGTTGGTATGGGTGATATCCGTCTGGCAGCCGTGGCCAACCCGGCATTGGCGCGACAAGGCGTCAGCGATAGCCGCCAGCTTGTCGGGCGTGCAGCGCGCACCCAGATTCCACCGGGCGCTGTGATCCGGGTCACCGCTTTACGCGCGCCTTTTGTGGTGCGGATGCGCCAGACTGTGCGCGCCATGGTGAGCCAGGACGGACTCAGGGTGTCGGCCGAGGGCGTGGCCAATAATAATGCCGCCGCCGGCGAGCCGGTCAGTGTGCGCATGCCCGGTGGCCGCGTGGTCAGCGGCATCGCCGAGGCTGATGGCAGTGTGCGCGTGGAGATGCAGTAAAAAAGCTTCAAGAAATGGCGCAAGTTGCCGATATTGAACCCATAGCCCGTAGTAGCAAGGATGCAGTATGAAAATCGACTCCTCAAGCAAGGCACTGGCCGCCTACGCGAGCCAGCCGCGCGCGCTCAAGCGCGATGCCGGGGTGCCTGAGGCCAAGACTCAGGCCGCTGGCGAGAATGTCGCCATCAACCCGCTGGCCAGCCGCATGCAGGCCGCGGAAAAAGCCGCGCAATCCGCGCCGGCATTTGATGCGGCCAAGGTGGATGCGATCCGCACTGCAATTGCCTCCGGCCAGTATCAGGTCAAGCCAGAAGCGATCGCCGACAGTCTGATCAGCTCGGCGCGCGAATTGCTGGGCCGTGCATAAACCAGTGATGATGAATAGCCCCGAATTTGTCGCCAGTTGTCAGGCCGAACTATCGGTGATGCAACAGTTGTCGGCCTTGCTGGCCGAAGAACAGCGCGCCTTGCTGGCACTGAATGGCCATGTCTTGCAGCGGCTGGCGATGCAAAAAGAAACCTCGCTTGCCGAGCTGGCCACACTGGCCGCGCCGCGTTTGTCCATGCAGCGCGATGCCGGTCTGGATACGCCCGAAGCGCTCAATGGCTGGCTTGCGCACGATGAAAATGCCCGGTCTGCCTGGCTTGCGCTGGAGGCCGAACTGGCCCGTGCCCGCGTCTACAACGACATGAATGCCACACTGGCTGGCGAGCGCGGCCTGATGGCCGAGGCGTTGCTGGACACCTTGTCCAGCGCCGTGCGTCAGGCCGAAGGCTATGGCCGCAAGGGCATGGTGCCTGCCACCTTGTCCGGTTCGCGCTCTTTGGGTTCGGCCTGAATCTGCCTCGCATGCCACGGCGCTGCCGCTTTGTGGTATCTTCTAGTCGCGTCTAGAACCCTCAACCACTCGCCTTGAACTCATGATTCTGCTTTCCTTGATTGCTGCGCTGGCTCTGGAGCAGATCCGGCCCTTGGGTAACCGAAACAGGGTGTGGCTGCTGTTTATCCGCTATGCCAACCATCTCGAGCGCAACTTCAATGCCGGCTCCGAGCGCCATGGCGTCGTTGCCTGGCTGGTGGCGATTTTGCCGCCGGTCCTGCTGTCGCTGGCTATCTACTATGGCCTGTATGCGCTGAACCCGGCGCTGGCGCTGGCGTGGACTGTGCTGGTGCTGTATCTGACCATGGGCTTTCGCCATTTTTCCAGTGCGTTTTCCGAGATTTCGCTGGCGCTGTCCGAAGGGCGTGACCACGATGCCCGGCTGGCTTTGTCCGGCTGGATCGGTCAGCCTACCTCGGATATGTCGGTGAACGAGGTGTCGCGCCTGGCGATAGAGCAGGGCGTGCTCGACAGCTATCGGCATGTATTCGGCACCATGTTCTGGTTTGTACTGTTGCCGGGCCCTAGCGGCGCCTTGCTGTACCGGCTCTCGGCGATGCTGACCCAGAAGTGGGGCGAGCGTAATTTCGATGAAGACCCGTTCGGCCGTTTTGCCGCCCGTTTCGGCCTGTGGCTGGACTGGCTGCCGGCGCGTCTGGCTGCGGCCAGCTTTGCCGTGATGGGCAACTTCGAGGATGCGATTTACTGCTGGCGCTCGCAAGCGCGCACCTGGGGCAACTACACTGCAGGCATTCTGCTTGCGTCTGCGGCGGGTGCCATCGGTGTGCGTCTGGGTGATCCGCTCAGGCAGGACTATTTGCTGAAGATCCGCCCGGAACTGGGCACCGGAGACGAAGCCGATCCGCAGTACCTGAAAAGTGCGGTGGGCTTGATCTGGCGTGCCGTATTGCTGTGGCTGGCCTTGTTGCTGCTGCTGACTATTGCCGGCTTGTTTGCCTGACGCGAAAGCGGGATGTCCCGCTGACTGACGCCGCCCCGTTGGGAGCGGCGTTGCTGTTTTCTGATTATTCATTGCGGCCTTGCCATGGGCGGGGCCGCCGGAGCTGAACATGACATTTGCCGAGCTTGGCCTCTCGCCGGAAATCCAGAGGGCCATCGACGAGCTGGGCTATACCGAGCCCACGCCGATTCAGGCCAAGGCCATTCCGCTGGTGATGAGCGGATGTGATCTGATGGCTGCCGCCCAGACCGGTACCGGCAAGACCGCCGCTTTTGTGCTGCCGCTGCTGGAGCGTCTGAAAAAATTCGCCAGCTCCAGTGCGTCGCCGGCCATGCACCCGGTGCGTGCGCTGATCCTGACGCCGACACGCGAACTGGCCGATCAGGTCGGCGAGAATGCCCGCCTGTATACCAAGTACCTGCCGCTGCGCACCACTACCGTTTACGGCGGCATCAATATGGATCCGCAAGTGGCCGAGCTGCGCCGTGGCGTGGAAATCCTGATCGCTACCCCGGGTCGTCTGCTGGACCATGTCGGCCAGAAAACGGTGATGCTTAACCGCGTCGACGTGCTGGTGCTGGACGAGGCCGACCGCATGCTGGACATGGGCTTTATCCAGGATATCCGCAAGATCCTCGCGCTGTTGCCGAAGGAGCGCCAGACCATGCTGTTCTCGGCCACCTTCTCGCCCGAGATCAAGCGCCTGGCTGCCGACTTTATGAAGAGCCCGCAGACCATCGAAGTAGCGCGCCAGAACTCGACCAATGAAGACGTCGAGCAGCTGGTGTATCAGGTCGACAGCTATCGCAAACGCCATCTGCTGTCCTATCTGATTCGCGAGCGCCAGATGGGCCAGGCCATCGTATTCTGCCGTACCAAGATTTCGGCCGACCAGCTGGCGCGTGATCTGAAGCGTGATGGCCATGCTGCCGAAGCCATCCATGGCGACAAGGCGCAAAGCGCACGTCAGGAAACGTTGAACCAGTTCAAGGCCGGCGAAGTCAAGGTGCTGGTCGCGACCGATGTGGCGGCACGTGGTCTGGACATCAACGAGTTGCCTTATGTGGTCAACTACGAGATGCCTAATGCGCCGGAAGACTATGTGCACCGCATCGGCCGTACCGGCCGTGCCGGTGCCAGCGGTGTGGCGATCACCTTTATGGCGCAGGGCGAAGAGCGCCAGCTCGAAGGCATCGAGAAGCTGACGCGACAGAAGTTTGCCCCCAAGACGGTGGAAGGTTTCCAGCCGTCGTGGCTGCAGGCGCAAACTCTGGCCAAGCCGGCGGCACATCACACCGATGCACCGCGCCCGAGCGAGCGTCGCCCGCAGGAGCGCCGGCCGCAGGAAAGCCGTCCGGCCGAAGCCCGTGCCGGCCAGCGTCCCGAGCGCAAGGAAGTGGTACGCCGCAGCGAGCGCCACGAGCGCGCGGACCGCAACGACCGCAGCTCGGATCGCACCGAGTTCACCGCGCGCAAGCTGGTGCGTCTGGTTCATCCGCCGCGTCAGGAAGTATTTGACGAAGCCGACTACGCCGGCCAGCCGGATTCGCCGCGTATTGCCGGGCGTAACGACCGCAAGCCGCATGCCAAGCGTGAAGTGCCGGCGCTGTTGCTGCCGCCGCGCTACAAATAAGCGCTTTGTCCTTGCCTGCGCCGCCTTCGGGCGGCGTTTTCATTTGTCTTTTGTCTTGGAGAAATCATGTTCCAGCTGGAAACGCCCCATTTGCGCCTGACCGAGCTCTCTGCCCGCGATACCGACTTCCTGATCGAACTGCTGAACTGTCCGACCTTTCTGGCCAATATCGGCGACAAGAAGGTACGCAATGCCGAAGACGCGTTGCGCTATCTGGCCGAAGGCCCGGCGGCCAGTTACGCCTTGCATGGCTATGGCCTGTGGCGCGTAGCATTGAAAAAGGACGACACGGCTATCGGCATTTGTGGTCTGGTACGGCGCGATGTGTTGCCGGCGCCGGATATCGGTTTTGCCCTGCTGCCAGCTTATGCCGGGCAAGGCTATGGTTATGAGGCAGCGCAGGCCTGCCGCGATTACGCTATCGGGACGCTGGCGCTGCCGCGGCTGCTGGGCATCACCGATGACGACAATCTCGCCTCGCAGCGCTTGCTGGAAAAGCTGGGTTTGCGTTACGAGGGCAAGATGGCGGTGTATGCGGATGAGCCTGAACTGAGGCTGTATACGCTGTATAAATAAGTGGCAGGGGCCGCTTAGGGCAGGTAAGTAGATCGCGGCCAGGGGGGCGGTGAATAAGCAAGGCATCCGACTTTCTTTGAGCCGTATCAAGCACAATTCATCAGATTTTAATAAAATTCTGATTTTTAATATTTGGACTAGCCATGGAATTGCTCTTTGTAGTGATGGTGCTGGGTCTGGTGATCTACGCCATCATCAAGGACTACAACCCGCAGGCAGTGCTGGCGCTGGCCGGTATGGCCATCTTTGCCGTGGCTTACTGGATGGGGATACACCCCATTCTGGCACCGGATAAAAGCACCGGTTTTGCCCTGTTCGACCTGTTCGAGGTTTTTAACGGCATCTTCTCCAAGCGTGCGGCAGGCTTGGGTCTGACCATTATGGCGGTCGCCGGTTTTGCCACCTATATGTCGCATATCGGCGCCTCGCAGGCGCTGGTGAAGGTCGCGGTCAAGCCGGTTGCCAATATCAAGTCCAGCTATCTGATGCTGGTCATCTGCTATCTGGTTGGCGTATTCGTATCGCTATTCGTCAGTTCGGCCACCGGTCTGGGCTTGCTGCTGATGGTGACCATGTACCCCATCATGCGCAATCTGGGCATCAGCCCAGCTTCGGCCTGTGGCGTGATCGTGACTACGCAGGCATTCGAGATAGGGCCCACCCAGGCCAATGCGATCTTCGCCGCCGGCCAGTCCTTGCTGGATCCGACCACCTACTTTGTCGACTACCAGATCTGGCTGATTGTGCCGATGCTGATCGTGACCACGCTGCTGCACTTTTTCTGGCAGCGCCATTGCGACCGCAAGGCCGGTTACGACCCGCTGCAGCACCGCGGTGAACATGCCGAACTGGACGAGAAGGGTAGCGATGCCATCCAGGCACCATCCTGGTATGCGCTGTTGCCGGTGA
>NZ_RJTZ01000110.1:0-9603 GCF_024343515.1 Aquitalea sp. S1-19
AGAGTACGCTGACATTCCTCAATCGCCGCATCACCGGCCTTGCCGACGCAATCAAGGGTGGTCAATAAAAATGTCGCTTTCCAATGTATTTACCATTGCCGGTTCTTCACTGACCGCGCAATCGCAACGCCTTAATCTGGTCGCCAGTAATATATCCAATGCCGAGAGCGCCACCAGTTCGACCGGCGAGCCTTATCGTGCTCGCCATGTGGTGTTTTCGGCGACGCCGGTGTCAGCCAGCCAGCCGCAAGTGGCCGGTGTGCGCGTGACCCAGATCGTCGAGGACACGTCGCCATTCCGGCTGAAATACGACCCTTCACATCCGTTGGCAGACGAGAAGGGTTATCTGAAACTGCCCAATGTGAATCCGGTGGAGGAGATGGCCGATATGATCTCGGCCTCGCGCTCCTACCAGACCAGCGTAGAAGTCATGAATACCGCCAAGACCCTGCTGCAGAAAACCCTGCAGCTGGGGCAGTAATAAAAGAAAGGGCTTGAGCCATGGTGAGTGCTGTCAGCAATCAGGACATGATTTCCGACCTGAATAAAACCGGGAATGCGGGTCGCTCGAAAGCGGATGCCAATTCCGCTCAGGGGATTCAGGATCGTTTCCTCAAGCTGCTGATGACACAGCTGCAGGCGCAGGATCCGTTGAACCCGATGGACAATGCCCAGATTACCAGCCAGATGGCGCAGATCAGCACCGTTACCGGCATGGAAAATATGAACAAGACCATGGGTATGCTGTTGCAGTCGCAATTTGCCAACCAGTCGATGATGGCGGCGACCATGATAGGCAAGGATGTGATGACCGATGGCAATGCGCTGCATCTCAAGGGTGAAGGCGGCAAGGCCAATGGTGCGGTCGAGCTGAACGGGCCGGCCGACAAGGTGACAGTCACGGTATCGGACAAGGATGGCAATGTGGTCAGTACCATCGCTATCGACAAACCAACAACCGGTATCAACAAGTTCGAGTGGGACGGCACTGATGGTAGCGGCAATAAACTCCCCGAGGGCGAGTACAGTTTCAAAGTCGAGGCCAGTAATGGTGGTGTGGCCGTGAAAGCGAACCCGCTGGGTTTCAGTAAGGTGACTGGCGTGACCTGGGAGCAGGGTGTTCCGATGCTGATGCTGGCCAATGGCAAGAGCACCAGTCTGGGTGAAATCATCCAGATCGTTTAAGCGCGGCGTACACAAGAATACGGCAATAGGGGCGAGACATGAGTTTTCAGCAGGGTTTGAGCGGTCTGGGGGCAGCATCCAAACAGCTGGATGTAATCGGCAACAACGTGGCCAACGCCAGCACCGTGGGTTTTAAAAAGGCACGCGCAGAGTTTGCCGATCTGTATGCGGCGAGTATGTATGGTGTATCGGCCAGTGCGACCGGTATCGGCTCGCGTACGGTGGCGGTCACCCAGCAGTTCAACCAGGGGCCGGTGACCAGTACCGGCAACCCGATGGATATGGCGATTACCGGTCAGGGTTTTTTTCGCATGCAGGGTGCCGACGGGCAGGCAATGTATACCCGCAATGGCGAGTTTCAGCTCGATCGCGAGGGTTACTTCGTCAATGCCGGCCATTATCTGACCGGTTACGGGGTGGATGACAAGGGGCAGGTGGTGGCAGGGCCGCCGCAGCCTTTGCGTGTTGATACTTCTAATATCGGTGCCAAGGCGACTAGTAGCATGATTCTGGGCTCTAATCTGGATGCGCGTGCCGAGCCGCCGGCCAAGGCATTTCCCAATGTTTCTCCCGGCTCGAATACGCCCGACCCGAAGAGCTACAACTACACCAATACCGTGACAGCCTACGATAGTCTCGGCGTCAGTCACCAGGTGAGCTTCTACTATGTGCGTAAGCCCGATGCGGCTCCCGTGCCACCGGCAACCGAAGGGGTGAAGTCGCTGGAATGGGATGTCTATAGCAGCGTAGACGGTGGCGCTATTGCTACGGCGGCACCGGTGCCGCCTGCGACGGTAGGCGCGCCTGTCGCAGCAACGACGCTGCAGTTCGACTCCAGCGGTAAGATTGTGGCACCCAACGGTAAATTTACGCTGAGTCAGGCGGTAACCAGTGGTGGTGCGCCCTTGAGTATCGCGGTCGAAATGACCGGTTTCACCCAGAATGCTGGCCCGTACGCCAATGCCGAGCAGCGCGTCGATGGCTGGGCCGACGGCGTGCTCTCCAGCGTCAGTACCTCGAAGGAAGGTTATGTCGAGGCGCGTTACTCCAATGGCCAGACCAAGATTATCGGTCAGGTGGTGCTGGCCAATTTTGCCAATGCGCAAGGCTTGCAGCCGGTTGGTGATAATCGCTGGGTCGAAACCTATGCTTCGGGCGGTGCCAAGATCAATACGCCAGGCAGCAGCAATGTCGGCTATGTGCAAGGGGCGGCGCTGGAAGACTCCAACGTCGACATGACCACCGAACTCGTCAATATGATCACCGCGCAGCGTTTTTATCAGGCTAATGCACAGACCATCAAGACGCAGGACACGGTATTGCAGACGCTGATCAATATCCGCTGATTGCATTGAGGAGCTAGGCGATGGATCGCATGCTGTATCTGGCCATGAATGGTGCCAAACACGTCGAATGGCAACAGTCGACCACGGCGCAAAATCTGGCCAATGTCCACACCAATGGCTACAAGGCCGACCAGGTGGTGTTCCGCGCCTTGCCGGTGGTGGGCGACGGTTCGCCTACCCGCGTTTATCAGGTCGACAATACCGTGGGGCACGATCTGTCGCAGGGCAGCTTGCAGCAAACCGGCAACGAGAGCGATTTTGCGTTGGCCAATGATGGCTTTTTTGCCGTAACAGCACCGGATGGAACCGAGGCCTACACCCGCGATGGTGGTTATGTGCTCGACGAAGCCGGCACCATGCGTACCCGTTCCGGCCTGCCGATTATCGGCGAGGCCGGACCTTTGCAGGTGCCGCCCAATAGCCGGGTGCTGATTGCCAAGGATGGTTCGGTGTCTGCGGTGCCGACCGAAGGCGGGGATCGTAACCCGCAGGAAGTCGGACGTATCAAGCTGGTCAACCCGGGCGCACGTGCCGTGTACAAGGGCGAGGACGGCCTGTTCCGTCAGCACAGCGGTGCGGTGGCTGTGGCCGACCCCGATGTAAAAGTGGTCAGCGGTGCGCTGGAAGCCTCCAATGTCAATGCGGTTGAATCACTGGTGCAGATGATCAGCCATGCCCGTCACTATGATCTGCACGTCAAGCTGATGCAGACCGCCGACCAGAATGCCCAGCGCGCGACACAATTGTTGTCGCTGAACGCTTAAGCCGCCAGATAAGGAATCCGCATCATGATGCGTTCGTTGTATATCGCCAAAACCGGCATGGATTCCAGCCAGTTCCGGCTGGACGTGACCTCCAATAACCTGGCCAACGTCAATACCAAGGGCTTCAAACGCTCCAACGCGGTATTCGAAGACCTGTACTACCAGACGCTGCGCCAGCCCGGCTCCCAGATCGCCGGTGGCGGCACCTTGCCGACCGGTTTGCAGGTGGGTACCGGCTCTGCGGCGGTGGCTTCTGCCCGCATACACTCGCAGGGTAATCTGGTGCGGACCGAACAGACTTTCGATATGGCCATCGTTGGCGATGGTTTCTTTCGTGTCCAGATGCCGGACGGGATAGCAGGCTATACCCGTAACGGTGAATTCAGGCGCAATGAAGAAGGCACCATCGTCAATTCGGCCGGCTATGCGCTGGACCCGGCGATTACCATTCCATCCGATGCGTCCCAGGTCAGCATTTCCGATTCGGGTGTGGTGCAGTATTTTATCAAGGGCAACCCTGACCCGGTGGTGGCCGGCACCATCCAGACTGCGTCGTTTATCAATCCGCAGGGTCTGGAGAGTCTGGGTGAAAACCTGTACCTGCCAACCGCAGCTTCCGGTGCCGCGATCGAGGGCGACCCGGGGACGGAGGGGCGGGGCAAGATCAGTCAGGGCTATCTGGAAGACTCCAACGTCAATGTGACCGAAGAGCTGATCAATATGATTCAGGCGCAACGTGCATTTGAAATGAACTCCAAGGCGATCAAGACCGCTGACGAGATGCTGCAGCGTGTGGCGCAGTTGTAAATAAGTAGAGGCAGTTCATGAATCAGTATTGGGTAAGGCGGCTGGTCATGGCGCTGGCTTTGTGCGCGTTGTCGGCGTGTGCGGTGCAAGCGCCTTCCATCGTGCAGCAGCCGGTGTCGGTGCGCCCGCAGCCGGTGCCGCTGGCTGTGCCTGCCAATGGCTCCATTTTCCAGCAGGCCAGCTTTCGTCCGTTGTTCGAAGATCGTATGCCGGTCGGGGTGGGTGATATCCTGACGGTACAGATCGAGGAAAATACCCGCTCGTCCCTGAGCGAGGAGTCCAAGGGTAGTCGCGACGCCAGTATCAAGGGCAGCATCGACGCCAGTATCAATATCCCTTTTTTCTCCAATTATCTGGAAAACAAGCTGGGTGGCACATCGTTGAATGGCAGCGGTTCGGCCAGCCGTAACGGTAAGGGCAGCAATACCAATGTCAGCTCCTTCAATAGCTCGATCTCGGTGACGGTGATCGATGTGCTGGCCAACGGCAATCTGGCGGTGAGCGGCGAGAAGCAGATGAAAATCAACGAGGAGCTGGAAGTGGTTCGGCTGTCGGGGGTGATCAATCCGCGCGATATCAAGAAGGGCAATGTGGTGTCGTCGACGCGCATGGCAGATGCGCGCATCGAACAGGTCAATCAGGGCAGTAACCGCCTGTTTAACCAGACCGGCTGGCTGTCGCGTTTCTTTTTGACCATCTTGCCGTTCTAGGAGTGCTTGTGCGTAATGTGATTTTTGCCTTGTTGGCGGCACTGATGCTGCCATTGACGGCACAGGCCGAGCGGCTGAAGGATATTTCCAGTATTGCCGGTGTGCGCCAGAACCAGTTGATCGGCTATGGTCTGGTGGTGGGTCTGGATGGCAGTGGTGACAAGGGTAATTCGTCTCCTTTCACCACCCAGTCGCTGGGCAATATGCTTAACCAGCTCGGGGTGCAGATTCCGCAAGGCATGAAGCTGGATCCGAAAAACGTCGCCGCAGTCAGTCTGACCGCAACCTTGCCGGCCTTTGCCCGCAGCGGGCAGAAGATAGATGTCACCGCCTCTTCGCTGGGCGATGCCAAAAGCCTGCGTGGCGGTACCTTGCTGCTGTCTCCGCTCAAGGGCGTGGACGGGCAGATTTACGCCATGGCACAAGGCAGCCTGATTGTCGGCGGTGTGGGGGCTTCGGCGGCGGGTAGCAGCGTACAGGTCAATCATCTGTCGGTCGGGCGGGTACCCGGTGGCGCCATCATAGAGCGTGATGCGCCGGTGGCATCCAGTCAGGGTGTCGTTGAGCTGGAACTGAACGAGGCCGACTTCAGTACTGCCAATAGTGTGGTGTCGGCCATTAACCGCGAGTTTGGCGGAGGCGTGGCGCGTGCCATAGATGGACGGCTGGTCGAAGTTTCCGCGCCGCAGGACAGCAATAGCCGGGTGGCGTTTTTGGCACGGCTGGAAAATATTGCCGTCACACCGGCAAAAGCCTCCCCTCTGGTGATCGTTAATGCCCGAACCGGCTCCATTGTCATGAACCAGACGGTGACGCTGGAGCCCTGTGCCGTAGCGCACGGTAATCTGTCGGTCACGGTCAGCAATACCCCGCAAGTAAGTCAGCCCGGTGCTTTGGCCGGTGGGCAGACCGCTGTCACCAATCAGGCTGAGATCAATATCAAGGCCGATGGCGGCAAGGTGATCAGCGTGCCGCGCGGTGTCGACCTGGCTCGTGTGGTCGCTGCGCTTAATTCGCTGGGCGCCGGCCCGCAAGACCTGATTTCCATTCTGCAGGCAATGAAGGCCGCCGGTGCCCTCAAGGCTGAATTGCAGATTATTTGATAGTTGGCACTATTATTGCATGACTAGGTGCAATAAGGAGAGCTTGTATGTCCGTCGTGTCATCCCTTAATCCCGCTACCGATTTATCCCGCCAGCTGGCACTCGACCCGTCGGGTGCCAGCCGCTTGGCCGATATTGCCCGCAAGAGCCCGGAAGAGGGTATACGGCAGGTTGCCCACCAGTTCGAATCCATGCTGATGGAGACCATGGTGCGCTCCATGCGGGCGACTGATCTTGGCGGCGAGGAAGACAGCTCGGATATGCAGACCTGGCGCGGCATGCTGGACCAGCAGATGGTGCAGGCCATGGTGGGCTCGGGTGGCATCGGCATGGGGGATATGCTGGCACGCGAGATAGGCAAGCTCTCCCAAGTTGATATGCCTGCGCGGGAGGTGCAGCGTTTGGCCAGTCCTGCATCTACCTTGCCATCTGCGTTGTTGCAATCGCTTGAGCGTGCCCGCCTGGCAGTTAAGACCGTAGCCGAGCCGGCGGCCATGTCTGCTGATAGCCAGGTTGCCATTCCGCGCGAGGCGCGGGCCTTTGTGGAGACCCTGTTGCCACATGCACAAAAAGCGGCCGCGCAACTGGGGGTCGATGCGCACCTGATTGTCAGTCATGCCGCGCTGGAGTCGGGCTGGGGCAAGCGTGCCATCCGTCATCCGGACGGGCGCGAGAGCTACAACCTGTTCGGCATCAAGGCCGGTGGTAGCTGGCAGGGCGATAGCGTCGCGACGCTGACCACAGAATTTGTCGGTGGCAAGGCACAAAAACAGGTGGAAAGTTTCCGTGCCTACGGGTCTTTGCAAGAGGCGTTTAACGACTACGCCCGCCTGATACAGAGCAGCCCACGTTATCAGGGGGCGCTGGGTAGCGGAGGAGATGCCGCCGCCTATGGCAAAGCGCTGCAACAGGGCGGCTATGCGACCGACCCTTCCTACGCCCAGAAACTGCTGGCTGTCGCGC
The DNA here is from genome assembly GCF_024343515.1 of Aquitalea sp. S1-19. NCBI lineage: Bacteria > Pseudomonadati > Pseudomonadota > Betaproteobacteria > Neisseriales > Chromobacteriaceae > Aquitalea > Aquitalea sp. S1-19. The sequence continues at coordinate 6,879 of NZ_RJTZ01000110.1, forward strand.
GTAGCGCCAAGCAGGGATAAATACTAAACATTCTGCCGAACTGGTCGATAAGCAGAGTGTGATGAAGGAGATAACGTGTCTATTTTCAATATCGGTTTGTCTGGGCTTAATGCTGCTCAAGTTGCGCTCAGCACCGTAGCCCAGAACGTGACCAACGTGAATACTCCCGGCTATCACCGTCAGCGCGTGAGTCAGGCCGCACAAATGCCCAGCTTCGAAGGCTATGGCTTTGTCGGGCGCGGGGTCGAGATGACGGCGGTGAACCGCGTCTACAACAGCTATCTGGAACGTCAGCTGACGACTGCGACGACGCAGGACAGCAAGCTGACGACGCAGATGTCGTATTTGTCGCAGTTGGAAGATTTGCTGGGGGATGACGCCACCAGTCTGGGTTCCAGTATGTCCGATTTGTTCAAATCCATGCAGGCATTGAATTCGACGCCGGACTCCATTCCGGCGCGCCAGTCCGTGGTCAATAGTGCGCAAGCATTTGCCGGACGGGTGCAGTTGGTGAATGGCCGTTTTGAAGAATTGCGTACCGGTATCAATACCCAGATCCGCTCCAGCGTCAGCCAGATCAACGCCATCGGCAAGCAGATTTCCGAAATCAATGTGCAGATCCAGTCCCTGGGTCAGGGCGCAGCGATTCCCAATGATCTGATGGATAAACGGGATCAGCTGGTGCTGGATCTGAACCGTCTGGTGAAGGCCGATGTGACCGTACAATCGGATGGCCGCTATACCGTCTCGATTGGTAGCGGTCAGGCGCTGGTGGCTTCTGGCGACCACTTTCCTTTGGAAGTCGTTGAATCGTTGGATGACCCGCAGAAACTGGAAATTGCCTATGCCGGCAGTAATGGGACGGTCCGTATTCCCGACCGCTTATTCGAAGGCGGCTCGCTCTCCGGTTTGATCAATAGCAAGGCCGAGGCACTCAACCGCTCGCAGGCGGATTTGGGGCGTCTGGTGATCGAGGTGGCCGATCAGCTCAACCGCCAGTCGAGTACCGGGCGCGACCTATATAACCAGCCCGGTGGCGATATCTTCAAAAGCCTCAATGCGTTTCGGCCCTTGCCGGTAGGTGAAGAGATTCAGCCACCAACTGTGCCACCGACTTTCCAGACACTGGAAACGCAGATGAAAAGCTACCGCGATGCGGCAGCAAATTTTTCGGTCGTGATTACCGACCCGTCAAAACTGGCGGTGGGCTCTTCGCTTAAGGCTTCGCTGCCGCTGGATGGCAAGCTCAAACCGACGATTTCCTCGGTGTGGCAATCTGCGCAAGGCAGTAATGGGGCTGCCATACCCGCCTTGCCCGGGCCGATAGAACTCAAGTATGTTCCGGATGCGAAGCCGCCATTCACCGCCGAAGGCTATACCGTGAGCGATGCGCCAGGCGTGCCGGGCGGATATGTTTTGACTAGCGATACCGATCCGTCTTTGGTTGTCGAATTCAAAGCCGAGGGCATGGGCGAGAATGCCGCGACCCTGATTATTTCGAATAAGGCTCTGGGGAAGGATGCCAACTCCGGTTTTGCAGTCAAGCCTGAGGCCGGAGGGATCGCCGCCATGTGGGCGCCTTATGGCGATCCGGTAGGGAATGTGCCGGCCGCAGGCGTCAGTATTAGCTGGGATGGAAGCGGCTGGTCTGCGCCGTCAGGTTATACGGTAGAGGCGGCTAATCCGCCTGAAAACGGTTACCGCATTATGAATGGTGCAGGTGAGCAGGTGGTCGGTTTTGCGGCTGATCCGGCCAAGCTTGCTGCTGGCAAGAGCTTTACTATCGGATCGGGGCCATCGGATTTCACACCATCTGACAACAGCAATATGCTGGCGATGGTCAAAATTCAGACCAAGAAGACAATGAGCAGTACCCCCGATGGCATCAGTAACTTCAATCCGGGGGATATGGCAGGAAAAACGACGGACTTTCAGGGCTTTTTCGGTCAGCTGGTCAGCTTTGTCGGTAACAAAACCAATGAAGTTAAAATTGCCGCACAGGCTCAGGCCGTGAGCCTGAAGGAAACCTATGTGACACGCGAAAATTTTTCCGGCGTTAACCTCGATATCGAAGCGGCCAACCTGATCCGTTTTCAGCAAGCGTATCAGGCGTCCAGTAAGGTCATCCAGATTGCACAGCAGGTTTTTTCCGATCTGCTGCAAATGCGCTAACAGAGGTATTGCATCATGCGTATCAGCTCTAATTCCCAATATATCGCCACCAATTACAGCCTTAGCAGCAATCAGGCACGGTTGGCCAGCCTGAACGAACAGCTTTCATCGCTTAAACGCATCAACCGCCCATCGGATGATCCGGTTGCCTCCGCCCAATTGATCAATCTGGGTCAGTCCATATCGCGCAATGATCAGATGATGATCAATACCCGGACTATAGAGTCGACGCTTGCTTTATCCGAGGAATATCTGTTCCGTGGAGGGGAGGTCCTGCAAAGTATTCAGAATCTGGCCATTCAGGCAGGTAATGCCTCATTGACGGATGAGGATCGCAGCTATTTGCGTACCCAGTTGCAGGAGCAGGTCAAAGGCCTGGTCGGGATTGCCAATAGTGCGGACGGTCAGGGCAAGTACCTGTTTAGTGGCACCAAGTCGGATACGCCGCCATTCGAGCTGACGCTGGAGCCGACCATGAGCATCCAGTACAAGGGAGACTGGCAACGGCAGGATGTCGCGGCTTCTGCGTCTCGTGATATTGCCATTACCGAGC